>CAYNHD010000399.1:0-3743 GCA_964396775.1 uncultured Thermoflexus sp.
CCGCCGCCCGCCTGACGTGCCACGCCTAGAACGGCCAGAGCAGCGGGATACCCACGACAGCGACAACCAGCATGATCAACGCCATTGGCACACCGGCGCGAATGTAATCGCTGAAACGGTAACCGCCTGCGCCCATCACCAGCGTATTGACCGGCGAAGCAACGGGCGAGGCGAAGGCCATAGACGCGGCGATGGACACCGCCAGCATGAACGCCTGGGGCTGGACGCCCAACTCGCGCGCTGTCGCGAGAGCAATCGGCGCGACAACGACCGTCGTTGCCGTGTTGGAGAGCACCTGAGTGAAAGCTGAGGTCAGCAAGAACAGCCCGGCCATGACCACCAGCGGCCCAAAACCGCCCAACCCGTCCGTCAGGCCCTGGGCAAAGCGGGCCACCAACCCGACCTGCTGCAAGGCCGTGCTCATGGGCAGCATCCCGGCGATGAGCACGATGCTCTTCCAGTCAATGGCATCGTAGGCGTCGTCCATGCTCAGGCAGCCGCTCAGCACCATCAGCAGCCCGGCGGCCATGCTGACCATCGCCACGTCGCCTACCCCGGCGACGAGCGCAACCAGCATCGCCACCAGGATCAGCAGCGCGACTGGCGCGCGATGGCGGTTCGGCGCGCCGAGCATTGTCTCCGGCTGGCCCACCACCACGAAGTCGCGCGGCTTGCGGCGCAGAGCCAGGATGTCATGCCAATAGCCCTGCACCAGCAGAATGTCGCCAAACTGGAGCGGCGTCGTCTTGAGATCGAGCCGCCCCAATGCGGCGGGCCGGGTGAGGCTAAGCACGGTCAGCTTGTAGGTTGAGCCGAAGCGGACATCCACCAGCGTTTTGCCGACCAGCGACGAGCGCGGCGGCAGCAGCACCTCGGCGATGCCTGCCTCCTGGTTGATCAGCGCCTGCTCGTCGGCGGGTTGCACCGGCTGCATGACCAGGTGCCAGTAGGCCACCGCCTCGTGCACGGCTAGTTCCCCGCCCTGCACAATGAGCACATCGTTAGCCTGGAGGGTCGTGTCGGGCGTGGGGTGTACCGTACTGAGCGCAGGTTGCAGAATGAGCCGCTGCTCACCGAGCCGGACGACTGCCTGCGGTGGCGGCTGGCGCTGAATATCCAGCACGGTCAGCCCGAAGCTCTCGCCCAGCCGCGCCCCGGCCAGCGTTTGGTTCGCTAGATTGGACTCCGGGGGGACGCGCAGGCGGAACAGGTTATCGGGCAGGCGATAGAGATCGAGCAATTCGCGCGGGCTGTGCACCTGCTCTTCGTAAGTGCCCACCGGCTTGTTGTCGGGCAAGATGCGCCGGCCCACCAGGACCATGAAGAAGATGCCGGTCACCAGCATCAGCAGGCCGATCGGTGTGTAGCTGAAGAAGTGGAACGTCTCCTCGCCCTGCTCGCGCAGCATGTCGGCGACGATGATGTTGGGTGTGGTGCCGATCAGCGTGGTCGCGCCGCCCAGCAACGCCGCATAGGAGAGGGGGATGAGCAGCTTGGAGGGGCTGACATTGGCCGCGCGCGCCAGGCTGACAATCGCCGGCAGCAGAACGGCTACCGTTCCCGTGTCGCTCATGAAGCCGGAGAGCGCGCCCCCTGCCACCATCACCACCACGGTCAGCCGAACCTCATCGCGGCCAGCGATGCTCAGAATGCGCTGGCCGATCATCGTTGCCAGGCCGGTTTGTTGCAGAGCGCCTCCTACGATGAACAGTGAGGCGACGATCAGCACAATCGAGTTGGAGAAGCCAGCCAGGGCCTGTGAGGTGGTCAGGATGCCGGTGACCATCAACAGCACGACGACGCCGAGTGCCACGACATCTACGCGCAGCCATTCGGTGACGAAGAGAATGATCGCCCCGATCAAGATGGCCAGCGTCACCCACATCTCAAGGGTCATCAGCTACCGGACTCTTTCTCTGCGGGCGGCAGGTTCGCTGAGCGACGCCCGGCCCCATTCTTCCGTCCAGGCGCATAATCATGGCATACGCGCCCGCGTCTGTCGAGGGAGCATCCGGCGCATTTGGCAGTGCAGGCTGTCACAAATCGTGGGGCGCAGCCAGGCGGTAAGGTGCCTGAACAGAGAACACGTGCGCGGAACCGCTCGACTCAACGGCTCCGCGCCCCAGTATGTGTCATAGCCTGCTCAGGCGCGCGCCCGCAGGATGGCGTCGTGCGGGCCGATCCACAGCGCGTGCCTGGCATCCCACGTCCATCCCGGCGCGCCAATGGTCACCGCCTGGCGCGCCCAGCCAGCGGCGACGCGCGCCTGCGTCGCATCCCAGGGCCGCACGCCGCTCAGGGCGTCGGCGGCCTCGACGTTGCACGCACCAACGGCTACGGCACTGGTCAGCGCCGCCTCAACTGGCTGCCCGCGCAGCACACCAGCCAGGAAACCAGCGATGGTCGCGTCGCCCGCGCCGGTCGTGCCGACCAGTGGCTCTGGCACAAAGCACGGTGCCCATAGCTCGCGCTCGCGCCAGCCCGCGCCTGGCAGCGCCGCGATGCCTCGCGTGCCGATGCGCAGGTACAGGCCGCGCGCGCCCAGCTTGAGGACGACAATGCCCACGCCCCAGTCCAGCATCTCGGCGGCCACGTCCGAGAGCAGTGCGTCGGTGGCCTCAGGGGAAGCCGGAACGTCACGGCGCAGCAAGACCAGCAACTCGTCCAGGCTGGGCAGAAAAATATCCACATAGGGCAGCGTGCGCGCCAGCACGCGCCGCCAGTCCACGCGCCCGCTGGGTCCCTGCGGGTCGGGCATGGCCATGTCCAGCGACGTGATCACGCCGGTCTCTCTGGCGCGGCGGAACATGGCCTCCAACTCTGCGCCGTCACCGGCGTACATGCGCTCCATGACCGGCGGATAGCCGAAGTGGAAGAGCCGCGCCCGGCACAGACTCTCGTAATCCACATCCTCGGCGCTGAAGGTGTGATTGGCCCCGGCGCAGTGCAAGAAGGAGCGATCCGCGTCCGGCGGGCTGAGCACGATGCTATACGAACTGACCTCACCAGGAACCACGATCATATTCTGGGCCAATGTGGGGTCTTGGGCGCGAATCAGGTCGAGAATGATGCGCCCGAACGGGTCGTCGCCTACCTTGCCCATCAGGTGCGTGTCAATGCCCAACGTGTGCAGGTTGCGCCCCGTGTTAGACACAGGGCCGCCCGTCGAGAGCAGCGCCGCGCCAATCTCGATCAACGCCCCCGGCGTCAGGCGCGCCTGCACGTTCCCGCCTGGGATGCGCGGGATGATGTCCAGGCAGATATGCCCGGCAACGACCGCTCCTTCGCGACTCATGCGCTTCCCTTTCTTCGGACAGAGCCAGCAGCCTGCCCCGGCCCGGCACCCCCCGATGATACAGCCAACCGCGCTGCCTTCACAAGCTGGGGAATCGTCGTGTCCCCCCCACCCCAAACTCCTCCCCCGCGAAGGGTTCTGGGGCGGACAGGCATTGAGCGAACGTGAAGCCAGGCGAACGTCTCACGTCTGGCCTCACCCCCCAGCCCCCTACGTGGTGGAGAGGGGGAGTCAGGCTACCAGCAAGCCCCCTCTCCACTACGTGGGGAGGGGCTTAATGGGCGCGTCTATCTCGCTTCCCACTTGTGATACCGTTGGCGAAACGCCTCCGTAGGGCGTATCGCGATACGCCCCTACGGGGGCGCAGCAGAGCAGCGCCCCTACGAAACCAGCGCGTGCTTATTGATAAACCAGCTGGAAGTTGTACAATCTACGCATTATGGCGAAA
>CAYNHD010000400.1:0-3741 GCA_964396775.1 uncultured Thermoflexus sp.
CCCCTCCAGCCGAGCTAGAGGGGGGACGATCTGACAGGCACTTCTCCCCTTCCCCCAGTAAAGCTAGGGGAAGGGGTCGGGGGATAGGGGCATTCTGACAATTGCCCAACAACTTGTTCGTGGACCCCTGGCGCGGGGCAAACTTGACACGTCTAGGCGAGCCGTTATCATAGTCCTGCCAGGCACGCAGACTGTTCTCCCGCCCTATCCCCGGCGGGCTTTCTCAGGAGATAGAACGATGTCAGACTTAGCAGAGCGCATTGCCATTGTCACCGGCAGCGGCCAGGGCATTGGGCGCGCCATCGCGTTGGAGCTTGCCCGGCGCGGCGCGCGGATCGTCACCAACGACGTGACCGGCTGCTGCGCCGACGACACGCTGGCCCTGGTGCGCGAGCTGGGCAGCGACGGCCTGGCCATCACCGCCGACGTGAGCGACAGCGCGCAGGTCGAGAGCCTGGTCAAGACCGTGATTGATACCTTCGGTCAGGTAGATATTCTGGTCAACAACGCCGGCACCACGCGCGACAACCTGATCGTGCGTATGCCCGAAGAGGAATGGGACCTCATCCAGCGGGTCAACCTCAAGAGCGCCTGGCTGTGCTCCAAAGCCGTGACGCGGCCCATGATGCGCCGCAAGTACGGGCGCATCATCAACATTTCCAGCGCCAGCGGGCTGATGGGCCAGGCCGGGCAGACCAACTACAGCGCCAGCAAAGCGGGCATGATCGGCCTGACGAAGGCGCTGGCCCGCGAAGTCGCCTCGCGCGGGATCACCGTCAACGCCGTCGCGCCTGGTTTCATCAAGACCGCGCTCACTGACAAAATGCCGCAAGACATCCTCGACCAGCTTCTGCCGCTGATCCCGGCGGGGCGCATCGGCACCGTGGAGGACGTGGCTCACGCCGTCGCCTTCCTGGCCGGCGAGCGGGCCAGCTACATCACCGGGCAGGTGCTGTCAGTGGACGGCGGGCTGGTGATGAGCTAGAGCGTGTTATGCACTTTTCAACCCCTATCCCCCGGCCCCTTTCCCCGCAAGCAGGGAAAGGGGAGAAAGCTGTCCCTCCCCGCCAGCGGGGAGGGACTACAAGGTGGGGGTCAGGGCGCTACCCATGCGCCATGCCCTTCACGCTACCCAAGCGTGCGGAGTTCATGACACGCTCTAGGGCGGCCCCGTAGACGTGTCTGGCGGGCGCATTTCATAGCCGGGGCAAAGCATCATCGCGGAGGCGCAGAGAAGAACTAAAGCTAATCTTCGCCTATCTTTTCCTGCGCTCTCTGCGCCTCTGCGGGTCAAGAATCTCGCCCCCTGGTGCGAAATGCACCCTGTTTGGCTCTTTTTATACGAAACAGGATGTGAAATGATGGCTCAAAACACGGCGGATGTGATCGTCATTGGCGGCGGCATCACAGGGACGAGCGCCGCCTACCAGTTGGCGCTGCGCGGCTATCGCGTCACCCTGCTGGAGAAGAGTTACCTGGCGGCGGGCGGCACCGGGCGCACCGTCGGGCTGGTGCGCCAGCACTACTCCAACGAAACCACGGCGCGCATGGCGCTGCGCTCGCTGCACGTCTGGCAGGACTTTGACCAGGCGGTGGGCGGCGATGTGGGCTGGGTGCGCACCGGCGCGCTGTTCATCGTCGGCCCGCACGACCTGGAAGGGCTGAAGGCCAACATTGCCCTGCAACAGGGGGTGGGGATCAATACGCAGTTCCTGGACGCCCAGGCAGTGAAGGCGCTCGCGCCCTACCTCAACATCGAGGACATCGGCGGCGGGGCCTATGAGCCGGACTCCGGCTGCGCGGACGGCGTAATGGCGACCACCGCCTACGCGGCCCGCGCCAAAGACCTCGGCGCGACGATCCTGCAGGGCATCGAAGTGACGGCGATCAACGCGACAGGCGGGCGTGTCACCGGCGTGAAGACGACCCAGGGCGATTACAGCGCGCCGGTGGTGATCAACGCCGCCGGACCCTGGGGCGCGCGTCTGGCGCTGGGCGCGGGCTTTGAGACGCCCGTCGAGGCCAGCCGGCACCAGGTCGCCGTCTTCCAGCGCCCGGAGAGCCTGGATGTCCTGCATCCCTTCATCGGCGACTTCGTGCAGGGCTTCTACCTGCGCCCGGAGACCGGACGCCTCACCCTCTCTGGCTCGCTCGAAGCCTCCGAAGCGGCCAACAAGGTAGACCCCGATCACTACGCGGAAACGGTGGACATGGAGTTCAACATCGAGATGGCCGAGTACACCGAGCACCGCGTGCCAGCCATGAGCGAGGCCGAGATTCGCAAAGGCTGGGCGGGCCTGTACGACGTGACCCCCGACTGGCACCCGATTCTTGGTCGCATGCCGGGGCTGGAGGGGTTCATCTGCGCCTATGGGTGGAGCGGCGCGGGCTTCAAGATGGCCCCCGTCGTCGGCGAGATGCTCGCCGACCTGGTGACCGGCGAGAAGCGCTGCCCGATTGACCCGCATCCCTTCCGCTTCGAGCGTTTCGCGGAGGGCGATCTGGTCAGGGGCCGCTACTCGTACAGCATCATTGGCTGAGCGCGACCTCGGTGCCCAGGCCGCGTTCCTGGGCGGCGGCGAACACACGCGCAGCCAGCGCCGCGTCCTGGACGGCGTTGCCGACCGACTTGAAGAAGGTGATCTCGTCTGGATTCTGTCGCCCCGGCTTCAGCCCGGCGGCGATCTCCCCGATCTCGGCGTAGACCTTATCCTCCGTGATCAACCCCTGGTCGCGGGGGATGATCAGGTCTCCGGCCTCGGCCCAGGCACTGGCCCGGTGATCCACCACCACGCGCGCGGCCAGCACCACGTCGGCGGCGATCTCCTGCATCTGCGGCGTGAACGAGCCGATGCCGTTGATGTGCGCGCCCGGCGCGAGGTCGGCCAGATGCACGACCGGCGTCGCGCTGTTCGTGGCGGCAACGACGACCTGCGCCCCTTCCAGCGCGGCGCGCGCCGACGGGGCGACGACGATCCGCGCGTCGTACAGCCCCCCTAGCTCCCCGGCCATCTGCTCCGCGCCCGCCAGACTGTAGAGGCGGATTTCGGTGATCGGTCGCACCGCGCACACAGCGGCTACCTGCGTGCGCGCTTGCGCGCCTGCGCCGATCACGGCCAGGACGGAGGCCCCCGGCACGGCCAGCAACTCGGTCGCCAGGCCGGAGGCCGCGCCCGTGCGCAGCGCCGTCAGGATGCGCCCGTCCATCAGCGCCAGCGGCTCGCCCGTCTGGGCATCCGTCACCAGCACGGCGGCATGGATGGTCGGCAGGCCGCGCGACGGGTTGGCGGGGCACACCGCCACCACCTTCACCGCGCTGACCGGCGCGCCCTCAATCTGGGCAGGCATGGTCAGCAGGACACCGCCCGGCGTCTCCAGCGCGCTGCGCAGCGGCACGTGCGCCCGGCCCGCAGACAGGGCGATGAAGCCCTCGCGCACCGCGTCAATGGCCTGGCGCATGGTGACGGCCTGGCGCACTTCTTCCGCTGTGATGATCCTCATGTCCGGCTCTCCTGGCGCGCACGGTGACCGCTGCGCGCCCCTTGTTCCCTGGGTTCAGGGACGGACAGGCATTGAGGTTGGTGTGTAGTATGGAGTGGCCCTTCACTTTACCTCACCCCCGCTCGGCGCTAACGCGCCTCGCCTCCCCCTCTCCGTTAACGGAGAGGGGGAAAGGCCAAGCGCAGCGAGGCCAGGGGGTGAGGTTAAGCGGACGCCATCTCAATGCTTCTCACGCTGCTG
>CAYNHD010000401.1:0-3724 GCA_964396775.1 uncultured Thermoflexus sp.
CCCTGACCGACCTGGACGCGCCCGTGTTGGAGGCGCTTGAGCGGCTGACGGCGCGTTAGGGGGCGCGGCGCTGCCCGCATGCACGGCTGTGCTCAGGGAAAGGATGGTGGACGATGCAATCACAAGCGAGCGTTCGCCAGGGCTATGTCGCCGGGGAGTTCATGACGCGCACCTACCGCATCAGTGGCGAGGTGGAGCTGCGCGGCGTCCCCGTGCTCGACCAGCTCAACGACCACAACGCGCTGTTCCTCAGCCTGGAGCGCATGTTCATCTCGCCGCTGCTCGACCCGGCGACGCTGACCGGCAACTTCACACACGGGGAAGTGCGCAAAGACATGCTCGGCATCGCCGTGCTGAGCCAGTGGCGCGACGGGCTGCCGCTGCGCGAAGGGCGCTACGTGGGCCACGATCACGTGGACCACGAGGTGCTGGTCGTGGTAGCCGGCTTTGAGGTGACGGGCGCCATCCGGCTGCACCCGTCGGTCAACGTGCCTAACTTCGTGCGCACCACGCCGGAGCATTTCATCCCGGTTTTTGACGCGCGTGTGACGCTCACCGCGCGCCGTAACATCGTCTTCAAGGGTGGCGCCGTCCTCATCAATCGCAGCCTGATCGAAGTCTTCGCCATGCTCAAAGACTGAGCCACTCGCCAGCGCGTTGCTGCAAGCGCGGAACGAACGCAAGGACCCGGCTATGTCCCGCATACTGATAATTGACGACGACATCAACCTGCTGCAAATGGTCAAGCTGATGCTGGAGCGCGTCGGCCACCAGGTGGAGATCGCCAAAGAAGGCGCGAAAGGTCTTGAGCTGGCCGCGCAGACCCAGCCAGAGCTGGCCATCATTGACGTGATGATGCCCGGCTTGAGCGGCTACGACGTGGTGCGCAAACTGCGCGAAGACCCGCGCACGGCCCCCATCCCGGTCGTCATCCTGACCGCGCGCAGCCAGCCGATGGACAAGGAAATGGCACTCGAAGCGGGCGCGAATGCGTTCCTGTCCAAGCCCGTCACCGCCCAGCAGCTAACCGAGCGCGTGGACGCGGTGATTCGCGCCGGCGTCCGCTACCGCGTGCACACGGGCCTGCTCACCGAGCCGATTCCGCAGGCGGCGGGCGAGGTGCCAGGCGTGGTCACGCCCGTCCCGCCGCCCTTGCCACACCCGACGCCGCCCCCTGCTGCGCCCGCTGCGCGACCACCAGGGCGCGTGCCCATTGGCGTCGAGGATCAGGCCCAGCCCGCCGATACGCTGCCCGTCCGCCTGCCAGTGACGACCGTGATCAGTCTGCGCGGCGGCACCGGCTGCACGACCATTGCCATCAACCTGGCGCTGGCCCTGGCTGCCGAAACGCGGCGCGTGTGCATCGCCGACCTGAGCGCAGTCGGCGGGCACGTGCCGCTTTACCTGCACCTCAAGCCGCAGCATTCGTGGCAGGACTTGCTCGGCCAGGGCGACTCGCCCGATCCGCGCGCTCTCGGCGGCTTGCTGGCTCAGCACCAGCCGTCGGGGGTGGCTGTGCTGGCCGCGCCGCCGCGCCCAGCGGACGGGGGGCTGTCCGCGCTTGCGGCGCAGCACGTCTTGCGCGAGCTAACGGGCACCTACAACCCGGTGGTGGCCGACGCGCGCCAGCTTGACCCGGCGGTGCGCGGCGCGCTGCAAGTCTCTAGCTCGGTCGTCGTGGTGATGAGCGACGACCCGCCCTCGGTGCAGACGACCAGCCAACTGCTGGTTTTGCTGGGGGCGATGGGCATCGAGATGGGGCGTATCCGCGTGGTGCTCAACCATGTGCGGCCCACGTTCGACGTGCCCGCCGACGCCATTCAGAAGGCGCTCAAGCGCCCGATCTCGGTGGACGTGCCCTACGAGCCGGGCCAGCCCGTCGCCATCCGGCGGGGGGTGCCGCTGGTCAGCGCGAAGCCGGACAGCGCTTTCGCCCACAGCATCCAGCAGTTGGCCCGGACGGTTGTCTCCTGACGCGCGGTCGTCGTATAACCTGGTGTGCGCCACGTGCGACAAGAAAGGCACTCTATGAGCAGACGACTCACGATTGGCATCCCTGCGTTTCTCGTCCTGGCGAGCCTGCTGGCGCTTGGCGCTGTCCCGCTCGCCTGGGGTAGCGGAGCCGCGCAGCAGGCCGATCCCACCCAGCAACAGCAGACGATTGACGCCATTGTGCAGGCGCGCTTCACCCAGACGGCGGCAGTGCAGCAGCAGCTTGACATGACCCAGACTGCCGAAGCCGCCACCCTCTTCACGCCGACGCTCACCGCCGCCTTCGAGGCGACTGTGGAGGCGGCCTTCAACCAGGCGCTCACCGCAACCGCCGCACCCCAGGCGACAGCAACCGCCGAAGCCTTCGCCCAGACCATGCCCGGCGTGCTTGTCGCGCTGGAAGCCATCGCCGACGGGCGGGGCGAAGCGATCACCCGCTGGCTGGGCGAAAACCAGGTGGCCCTGGAAGTCATGCTGGCTGCCAACCCCCTGGCCGGACTAGATAGGGAGGCCCTGGCTGATCTGCTGGAGTCCCTCCTGGCCAGCCAGAACCGCTTCAGCGCCCTGTTCGTCTACGACATCAGCGGGGCAGTGCTGGCCGCCACCGATCCCGCGCTGGGCGGGGCGCAGGTCGCCAGCCAGCCCTACTTCCGCGCCAGCCTGAGCGGGCCGCTGACCCAACCGCCCGTCCTGGACGCGGCGAGCGGGGCGCTGGTCATGATCGTCACCCGCCCTATCTTCGATGGCAGCGGGCAGACGGTCGGCGTGCTGGCGGGGGAGGTTAACCTAGCCACGCTCGACGACCTCTTCGCCGAGCCGACGGCTTACGAGCAACAGATCGCCACTTACCTTCAGGTGGAGGTAGGGGCGTCCAGCTATCTGGTCGCCGGCGCGAACCGCACCGTGCTCGCCCCGGCAGACCTGGCCGCCGCCTCGCGTGTGGACAGCAGCGGTATCACGCGGGCGCTGGCCGGTGAGAGCGGCGTGACCCCCTACAACGACTGGCGCGGACAGGCAGTCGCCGGCGCGTTCCGCTGGGTGCCAGCCCTGAACGCGGCGCTAATCGTGGAGGTGCCGATGGAGCTGGCCATCCAACTGGGCGGGGTGCTGCCCACGCCCACGCCCACGCCGACCATCACCCCGACGCCGCTGCCTGCCTCGGCGACGCCGCGCCCGGAGATTTTCCCGACCAACACCGTCGCCCAGGTGCAGATCGCCGAGCAGGTCTTCGAGCACGGGCGCATGTTCTGGATTCGCCACACCCGCCAGATCTGGGTGATGGTCAACGTGCCCCAGGACGACAGCACCGGCGGCGACTGGTTCTGCTACAACGACACCTTCGAGGAAGGTGAGGCGGAGATTGACCCTAGCCTGGTGCCGCCGGAGGGGATGTACCAACCCCGGCGCGGCTTCGGCAAGCTGTGGCGCACGCACCAGGAACTGAAGAACACGCTCGGCTGGGCGCTGACGCCAGAGTTCGAGCTAACCAGCAACTACACCTACATCGCGGGCGGGTACGTGCAGGGGATGCAGTATTTCCCCGGCCCCGGCGAACACCGCCTGACCACGCTCTACAACGAGAGCATCTCCTTCTTCGAGGCGGACATGCGCGGTGACTGCCTGGGCGGGACCTGGCACATGACGACCGCCGCGCCGTGACGGGCGCAGCAGAGCAGCGTCCTGGGGGCGTACTGCAATACGCCCCTACGCCTCACCCCCTCAATCCCCCTCT
>CAYNHD010000402.1:0-3718 GCA_964396775.1 uncultured Thermoflexus sp.
ATCGCCTTCATTGGCAGCGGCAACATGGGCGAGGCCATGATTCAGGGGCTGCTCAAGCAGCGCATGGTGCAGCCGCAACAGATCATCGCGGTTGACCCGCGCCCAGAGCGGCTCGAAGAACTGGCCGCGACTTACGGGGTGCGCAGCACGACCGATAACCTGGAAGGGGCGACGAAGGCCGACATCCTGGTGCTTTCGGTCAAGCCGCAGGTGCTCGACCGCGTGCTGCCGGAGGTACGCGGCGGGGCGCGCACCTGCTCGCTGGTGGTGAGCATTGTTGCCGGCGCGCCGATCAAGATGATCGCCGACGGGCTGGCGAACGCCTGCGTGGTGCGCGTGATGCCCAACACGCCGGCGCGCATCGGCCAGGGCATCAGCGTGTGGACGGCTACCGACGAAGTGCCTGAAGCGCAACGCGAGCAGGCGCGGATGCTGCTCAGGGCGTTCGGCGAAGAGATTTTCGTCCAGGACGAAGACTATCTGGACATGGCGACGGCGCTAAGCGGCACCGGCCCGGCCTACGTGTTCCTGTTCATGGAGGCGATGGTGGACGCCGGGGTGCACCTGGGCTTTTCGCGCCATATCGCCGAGAAGCTGGTCTTGCAGACGATGCGCGGATCGGTCGAGTACGCGGCGCAGGCAGGCCATCACCTGGCGATGCTGCGCAACGAGGTCACCAGTCCTGGCGGCACGTCGGCGGAGGCGCTCTACCAACTGGAGAAGGGTGGGCTGCGCACGGTCATCTCGCGGGCGATCTGGGCGGCGTACCAGCGCAGCGTGGGGCTGGGCGGCGGGCGCAAAGTCTCGCGGCTGGCCGGGCGCGACCCAGACAACAACCACGATCAGGATGGGCGATGAAGGGGGATGTCTCTCATCTTGTGGGCAAAGGATCACCGCTGAGGCGCAGAGAGCGCAGAGAAGAGAGAGGTTTGGAGAGAGTGCCAATCTATCTCCGCGTCCTCTGCGTCTCCACGGTTCAAGCATTTCGCCCCCATTGTGAGATGCACCCATGAACGGCGGCAGATTGAAAGGACGCCGGGGAGAAAGTATCATACTTTTTTGATTATTTGCTTCAATTGATCTATATTGAACAATGTTTACGGGCGCGGTGAACCGCTGCGCGCGAACTGTGGCGGGGACACTGCTCGCGGGCGCTGGCAAGCGAACCGGCTCGCGGGTTGCACGGGGCGGGGGCATCGTCTCCCCAGGCTGCGAGGAGAGATTCTTATATGGCGGAGCTGACGAACGCGATTACCCAGGGGTTGCTAGAGCAGATCAAGCGCTTTGAGCGCGAGCTTAAGGCGGTGGACGTAGGCACGGTGGATGAGGTCGGCGACGGCATCGCCCGCGTCTCCGGCCTGGACAAGGTGCGCGCCCAGGAACTGGTGCAGTTCGCCAACGGCGTGATGGGCATCGCCTTCAACCTCGAAGAGGACACTGTTGGTGTGATCATCATGGGTGATTACATTGACATCAAAGAGGGCGACGAAGTGCGCGGCACGGGGCGTATTGTGTCGGTGCCGGTGGGCGACGGACTGATCGGGCGCGTGGTAGACGTGCTGGGCAACCCGATTGACGGCAGAGGCCCGATCACCGCATTGGAGTACATGCCCATCGAGCGCATCGCGCCCGGCGTGATCGAGCGGCAGAACGTCTACCGCCCGGTGCAGACCGGCGTGCGCGCCATTGACGCCATGATCCCCATCGGGCGTGGCCAGCGCGAGCTAATCATCGGCGACCGCCAGACGGGCAAGACGGCCATCGCCGTTGACACGATCATCAACCAAAAGGGCGAAGACCTGATCTGCATTTACGTGGCGATTGGGCAGAAGCGCGCCCAGGTCGCCGGGGTGGTGGCTACGCTCGAAGAGTATGGCGCGATGGATCACACCATCGTCGTGGTGGCGTCGGCGTCGGACCCGGCGGCGCTGCAGTACATTGCCCCCTACGCGGGCTGCGCGATGGGCGAGTACTTCATGGAGCAGGGCCGCGACGCGCTGGTGATCTACGATGACCTGTCCAAGCACGCCTGGGCCTATCGCCAGGTGTCGCTGCTGCTGCGCCGCCCGCCGGGACGCGAAGCCTATCCCGGCGACGTGTTCTACCTGCACAGCCGCCTGCTGGAGCGCGCCGCGCAGCTTTCGGAGGAGCGCGGCGGCGGCAGCCTGACGGCGCTGCCGATCATCGAGACGCTGCTCGGCGACGTGTCGGCCTATATCCCCACCAATGTGATTTCGATCACCGACGGGCAGATTTACCTGGAAAGCGACCTGTTCTACTCCGGCGTGCGCCCGGCGGTGAACACCGGCCTGAGCGTCAGCCGCGTAGGTGGCGACGCGCAGCGCAAGATCATGAAGAGCGTGGCCGGGCGGCTGCGCCTGGACATGGCCCAGTTCCGCAGCCTGGCGGCCTTCGCCCAGTTTGGTTCCGACCTGGACAAGGCCACGCAGCAGCAGCTTGATCGCGGCATGCGCCTGCAGGAGATTCTCAAGCAGCCGCAGTACCGGCCCACGCCGCTGCTCGACCAGGTGGCGCTCATCTTCGCCGGCACGCGCGGCAAGATTGACCACGTGCCGGTCGCTCGGGTCAAGCAGTGGGAAGAGGAATTCCTGAACTACCTGCACAGCAACTACCCGGACTCGCCGGAACAGCTCAAGGCGGACGACTACCGGCTGAGCGACGAGATCGCCGCGCTGCTGACGAAAGCCGCCGACGAGTTCAACCAGACGTGGGCCGAGCTTCACGCCGCCGACTAGGGGCGGTCGCCGCGCAGAAGGGAATGAGGTAAACCATGCCCTCAACACGCGAGATCAGGCGGCGCATCCGCTCGGTGAAGAACATCAACCAGGTGACGCGCGCTCTGGAGGCGGTGTCGGCGTCGTCGGTGCGCAAGGCGCAGGCCGCCGTGCTCGCCAGCCGCCCGTATGCGCAGCACGCCTACGACGTGCTGGTGAACGTGGCGGCGCAGAGCACGGGCGTGCCGCTGCACCCTCTGCTGGAAGTGCGCCCGGAGGTGACGCGCATCGCGGTCGTGCTGATCACCGGCGACCGGGGATTGGCCGGGGCCTACAACGGCAATGTCGTGCGGCGGGCCATCCGCTTTGTGGAGCAGTACGAGCGCCCGGTGCACTGGATCACTGTTGGGCGCAAGGGGCGCGACCTGATTCGCCGCTATATCGCGGCCAGAGAGCGCGACGAGAACGCGCCCGCCTTCCTCAAAGACCAGAAGATCGTGGCTGAGTTCTCGCATCTGCCGGCAGACCCCGACCTGGGCGACATCGCGCAGATCGCGCAGATTGTCTTCGACGAGTTTCTGCGCGTGCCGGTGGACGAAGTGTTCATCGCCTACACCAACTTCATCAACACGATGACGCAGCAGCCGCGCGTGCTGCCGTTGCTGCCGCTGCGCCCGTTCGAGGCGCGCAGCCGCGAGATCATGGAACTGGTCGCGCCAGAGCCGGAAGTGAAGCGGCGCAACCGCGACTACATCTACGAGCCAAGCGCCGCCGCGATCCTCAACGAAGTGATCCCGCGCTTCACCCAGTTGCAGATTCTGCAAGCTGTGCGCGAGAGCCTGTCCAGCGAGCACAGCGCGCGGATGGTGGCCATGCGCAACGCATCCGAAAGCGCGGAGACGCTGGGCGATCTGCTCCAGCTTGAGTACAACAAGGCGCGCCAGCTTTCGCTCCCCAGCGAGATTCTGGACATCGTGGGCGGC
>CAYNHD010000403.1:0-3712 GCA_964396775.1 uncultured Thermoflexus sp.
TGCGTCGACTCCGATAATCCGTCAACCGGGCAAAGACCGTGGTCAGTGGGGGAATCATACGCTCTCCTGTTCGGCTAGATGTTCGTTCCCCCATTCTCCCCCATCTTTGTTTGAATCACATCAACATGATTCAGCCCTTACCCGAAGTCTAGGAAACCTAGCCGGTCAGCCGGGCACGTTGCTATAATGGCCGGTCGTTTTCGAGCTAGGGGGGACGATCCAGAGTCGTTGTGGCCACCAGCCCCGGCTCATGGACAGGAGTAGGTGGGCATGGCGAGCATGAGACGCATCGCAGTATTGACCGGCGGCGGTGACGCGCCGGGCATGAACCCGGCGATTCGCGCGGTAGTGCGCACGGCAGCAGCCGCTGGCGTGGAAGTGTATGGCATCCGGCAGGCCTACACGGGGCTGTTGGCCGGCGATTTCGAGCGCCTGACCTCGCGCGACGTGAGCGGCATCATCGGGCGCGGCGGCACCATCCTGCAAACGGCGCGCAACCTGGAGTTCAAGACTGTCCAGGGGCAGAAGCGCGGCCTGCGCCGTCTGAACGAGCACGGAATAGATGGGCTGGTCGTCATCGGCGGCGACGGCAGCCTGCGCGGGGCGCTGGCCCTGCACGAGTTGGGCTTCCCGGTGGTGGGCATCCCTGGCACGATTGACAACGACATCTGGGGCACCAACATGGCGGTGGGCACAGACACCGCTCTCAACACGATCCTCGACGCCATTGACAAACTGCGCGATACGGCGGCGAGCCACGAACGCTGCTTTTTGCTGGAAGTGATGGGGCGCAACTGCGGTTACCTGGCATTGATGGGGGGCATCCTGGGCGGCGCTGAGTTCATCATGATCCCGGAGCACCCCACCACGCTCGAAGAGATCGGCAAGGTGCTGGAAAACGCCTACATGCGCGGCAAGAGCCATGCCATGGGCGTCATCGCTGAGGGTGCCACGCCCAAGATTCACGAGGTGGCTGAGTACCTCTCGCAGCACGAGGTCGGCTTTGAGGTGCGCATCACCGTGCTGGGGCACGTGGTGCGCGGCGGCAGCCCCGGCGCGTTCGACCGGCTGCTGGCGACGCGCCTCGGCGTGAAGGCGGTCGAGCTACTGCTCTCTGGGGAATCAGGGATCATGGTCGGGCTGCACGGGCGCGAGATCGGCACGGTCAGTCTGGAAGACGCCACGACCAGGCAGCGCGCCGTCTCCGAGGAATACATCTCGATGGCCGAGATTCTCGCCAAGTGATGTATCGCTCTCAGCCGCGTTATTGTGGCGCACCTACGCCCTGATTCGTGAGTTTTGTCAAGCGCGCAGCGCCCGCCGGCCCGTTATAATCAAGGGGGTGTGCGTGGCCCGCACGCCCCTTTGTCATGGATTCCAGGCACCGCACTCCCCATCGGCGGCCTGAGCCTGTAAGCAGTTTTGAGGACTGGAGGAGAACGATGTTGCGTATTGGTGTGCTCACGGGCGGCGGCGATGTCCCCGGCCTGAACCCGTGCATCAAGCAGATTGTGTACCGCGCGGAAGACGCCGGTCACGAGATTTTCGGCATCCGGCGCGGCTGGGCCGGCCTGCTGGACTTCAACATTGACGAGAAAGACAAAGAGCAGCGCGAGAAGTGGGTGATGCCTCTCACCAAGCAGCGCGTGCGCACAGTGGATCGCACCGGTGGCACGTTCCTGCATACCTCGCGCACCAACCCCGGCAACGTGCTCGCCGATAGCATCCCCGCGCACCTGCAGGGCATGGAAGTCCGCAAGCACACGGACAAGCGCGGGCGCGAGGTCTACGACTACACGGAGCACGTGCTCAAAGTGCTGGAGCACCTGGGCATTGACGTGCTGATCCCCATCGGCGGCGACGACACGCTCAGCTATGGCGAGCGGATGCACCGCGAAGGGATGAAGGTCGTGGCCATCCCCAAGACGATGGACAACGACGTGTATGGCACGGACTACTGCATCGGCTTCAGCACTGCCGTGACGCGCTCGGTGGAGTTCATCCACAATCTGCGCACGAGCGCCGGCTCGCACGAGCGCATCGCCGTGGTCGAGCTATTCGGGCGCAACTCCGGCGAAACCTCGCTGATCGCGGCGTATCTGGCCGGCGTAGACCGCGCGATCATCTCCGAGGTGCCGTTCGACATTCACCGCCTGGCGGATTTGCTTGTCGCGGATAAGAAAGAGAATCCCAGCAACTACGCCATGCTGACCATCTCCGAAGGCGCGCGCCTAGTCGAGGGGGAGGTCATCGAGACCGGCGAGGCCGACGCCTACGGACATAAGAAGCTAGGGGGCATCGGCCAGATTACCGGCTCGCTGCTTAAGGACATCACCGGCCAGAACATCATCTACCAGCAGGTAGCTTACCTGATGCGCTCCGGCGCGCCAGATTCGCTCGACCTGATGGTGGCGGCCAACTACGCGCAGATGGCCATGAGCCTGGTGGAGCAGGGGCGCTTTGGGCGCATGGTGGCGCTGCAGCGCGGCCTGTACACCGACATCAACATGAGCACGATCATGCAGGGCGTCAAGCGCGTCAACGTGGCCGAGCTGTACGACGTGGAGCAGTACCGCCCGAAGGTGCGTCACGTCTTCGGGATGCCCATGTTCCTGATGTAGTGACAGCGACGATGAGCGAGAAGAGGGCGGCCCGGGCCGCCCTCTTTTGCGTTGGGGCGGTGAGTCGTGGGTCTGGGGGGCCACAAAAAGGCCCTCGGTGACTGGCCTGGCGCGGATGAACAGCCTCACCCCCGCTCGGCGCTGACGCGCCTCGCCGCCCCCTCTCTACGTCGTGGAGAGGGGGCAAGCCGAGTGCAGCGAGGCTGGGGGTGAGGCTAACCAGGGCGCAGCAGAGCAGCGTCCCTACTGATCTGCGCGCACCGACTATTGCGCCACCCCAGAAAGGGATACAATCTGGATCATCAACCGGAGTGGACAGAGGAGCGGCATAGCATGGAATACACCATTCACGGCACGGTCATGCAGTCGCTGGAGGTTCGGCTCAAGCAGGGCGAGGCGATCTACACGGAGTCCGGGGGCATGGCCTGGATGAGCGATGGCATTGACATGAAGACCAGCGGGCGCGGCGGGATCGGCAAGTCGTTGGGGCGGGTGCTCTCTGGCGAGAGCCTGTTCATGACTACCTACACCTGCACCGCGCCGGAGGGCGTGATCACCTTCACGCCGGAAAGCCCCGGCAAAGTGATTCCGGTGACCCTCAAGGCCGGGCACAGCATCATCTGCCAGAAAGATGCCTTCATGTGCGCCGAGGACGACGTAGAGCTGACCATGCACTTCCGCAAGCGGCTGGGCACGGGGCTGTTCGGCGGCGAGGGCTTCATCCTGCAGAAGCTGACGGGGCCGGGCACGGCGTTCGTCGAGATCGCCGGCGAGGTGCAGCTTTACGACCTGAAAGCGGGCGAGCGCCTGAGAATTGATCCGGGGCACATCGCCATGTACGAGCCGACCTGCGACTACGACATCACCATGATCAAGGGGGTGATGAACTGGCTGGGCGGCGGCGAAGGGCTGTTCCTGGCGACGGTCACCGGGCCGGGCAAGGTCTGGCTGCAAACCATGCCGCTGAGCAATCTGGCCAACAAGCTGCGCGGGTATATGGCGAAGAGCTAACCAGGGTGCGGCAAGGCGGCACTGCACACGCCTCATCCCCTAAATCCCCCTCTCCAGCCGAGCTAGAGAGGGGGACTTTG
>CAYNHD010000404.1:0-3700 GCA_964396775.1 uncultured Thermoflexus sp.
TGTGCCCATACCACGCACCCGGAAGCCTTCACTTGATGCGCATGGGGCGTATCGCCAACGCGCGTTAGCGCCGAGCGGGGGTGAGGCCTGAACTGCGGCAGAGTCGCCCCCTCTCCTGACTCCAGACTCAAGACTCCAGACTCACCCCCTCCGGCGCGGGGACCTTCTCCACGCGCACGGCGCACACCTTGAACTCCGGAATCTTGGAAACAGGATCGAAGACGTTGAGCGTTAGCTCATTGGCCAGCGCCTCAGCGTAGTGGAAGGTCATGAAGACGACGCCCTGCTGGGGCCGGTTGAACACGCGCGCTCGCGCCGTCACCGAGCCGCGCCGCGACGTGACGCGAATCCAGTCGCCATCGGCGATGCCCAGCCGCGCCGCGTCCTGCGTGTGCACCTCGACGCGCTCCTCCGGGGCGAGGAACTCCAGCCCGCCCACGCGCCCGGTCATCGTCCGCGTGTGCCAGTGCTGGAGCACACGCCCCGTGGTCAGGATGAAGGGGTATTCGTCGTCGGGCAGCTCGGGCGGCGGCTGGTGCTGCACGGGGCTGAACAGCCCACGCCCGCGCGGGAATGTCGCTGTGTGCAGGATCGGCGTGCCGGGATGCGCGGCGTCAGGGCACGGCCACTGCAAACCGTCTCCGTCCAACCGGTCGAAGGTGATGCCGCCGTAGATCGGGGTCAGCGCCGCGATTTCGGCCATGATCTCGGCAGGGCCGGCATAGTCCCAGCCAGACGCGCCCATGCGCCGGGCCAGGTCGCGGGTGATCTGCCAGTCCGGGCGGGCGTCGCCGGGCGGGTCGAACGCCTGGCGCACGCGCTGCACGCGGCGCTCGGTGTTGGTGAAGGTGCCGTCCTTCTCGGCGTAGGCGGCGGCGGGCAGCACCACGTCGGCATACTCAGCCGTCTCGTTGAGGAAAATATCCTGCACGGCCAGGAAGTCCAGCGCGGCCAGGCACTCGCGGACATGGGCCGAGTTCGGGTCGCTCATGACCGGGTTCTCGCCCATGATCAGCATGGCGCGCACGTCTCCGCGCCTGGCGGCGGGCAGCATCTCGCTCAACGTCAGGCCGGGGCGCGGGGGCGGCTGCTCCACGCCGTGAAAAGCGGCGAACCTGGCGCGCACGGCCTCGTCATTGACGCGCTGGTAGCCGGGGTAGACGTTGGGCAGGCCGCCCACATCGCACGATCCCTGCACGTTGTTCTGCCCGCGCAGCGGGTTGACGCCGCCGCCAGCGATGCCCAGGTTACCGGTCAGCAGGGCCAGGTTGGCCACGGCCAGCACGTTTTGGTGTCCGTCCGCGTGCTGGGTGATGCCCATCGCGTAGAAGATGGCGGCGGGCTTATTCTCAGCGTAGAGGCGCGCCGCGCGGATGATGTCGTCGGCGGGCACGCCGGTGATCCCGCTGACGCGCTCCGGCGGATACTCGGCCACAACTGCGCGCCATGCGTCGAAGTTCTCGGTGCGCGCGTCAATGAACGCCTGGTCGTGCAGGTTCTCGGCCAGGATGACGTGCGCCAGCCCGTTGAGCAGGGCGGGGTTCGTCCCCGGACGGACGCGCAGGTACAGCGCCGCGAAATCGGCCAGCTCGATGCGGCGCGGGTCGGCGACGATGAGCTGCGCGCCGTGCTGACGCACCGCCTTCTTAATCTGCAGGCTGAGGACAGGGTGCTGCTCGGTCGTGTTGGTGCCGATGGCGAGGATGGCCCGCGCCTGGGGAATGTCGGCGATGGAGTTGGTCATCGCGCCGCTGCCGAAGGCCTGCACGAGGCCTGTCACGGTGCTGCTGTGTCAAAGGCGGGCGCAGTGGTCTATGTTGTGCGTGCCGATCACCTGCCGCGCCAGCTTCTGCATCAGGTAGTTCTCTTCGTTGGTGCACTTGGCGCTGCACAGCAGCGCGATGGTGTCTGGGCCGCTCTCGGCCTTGATCGCGCCCAGCCGCGCGGCTACGAGGTCGAGCGCCTCGTCCCAGGTGGCCGGTTGCAGCGTCCCCTCGCGGCGGATCAGCGGCGTGGTCAGGCGGTCGGGATGCCACAGGAAGTCGTGGCCGAAGCGCCCCTTGACGCACAGCTTGCCGAAGTTGGGCGGCGCGTCGAAGGGCGCGGTGACACGGTAGACGCGGCGATCCTTGATATGCAGGTCAATCTTGCATCCCACGCCGCAGTACGGGCAGACGGTGCGCACGATGCGGTCGGATTGGATCATGGGCTTCACCTGTGGGTTGGAGACAGTCAAGAGGCGGAGCAGGCCCGCGCACCCTCATAGTAGCATAAAACGCCCGATCCAAAAACGCGGGACGCCGCAGAGCGCCCAGGTCCTTCTGCACAGACGAAACGGTTGATGTCTTCGTCCTTGACGTTGTTCCTTGATGTTGATGAAGTTCGTCGCGTAGTCGAGATAAGTCTGGATCACGCGCCGGTGCAGCCGGAAAGCGGTCAGGCTCCGATCCCGATGGCTCAAACGTCACTCGTCCCAGTCTTCGAGCAGTAGCCCTGCCACCCGACCGAACTCGCGCGTGTTATGGATGACGACGATCAGGCCGTGCGCCAGGGCAATGGCCGCGATCTGCAGGTCGTAGGGGCCAATGGGCGTCCCGGCGGCTTCGAGCGCGGCCCGAATCTGCCCGAAGGCAACCGCTGCCGTATCATCAAACGGTAGGGTGGCGTAGGGCCTCAGGAAGCGTTGCTGCTTCGCCGCCGAGGCGTCCGGCGTCCTACTCTTTGCCGCGCCATAGGCAAGCTCGGCTCGCACGATGCTCACACGACAATTTCACGAGCGGGGACGGTGGGCAGCTTGCGGCGAATGCCCTCTGACTGCCCATTCAGGTAGCGGATGCAGGTATTCGTATCCAGCGAGTATTTCATTCGAGCGCGTCCCTTGCGTCCGGTTGCGGCGGCTGGTTCCGTTCCAGGGGATCGGCGGCGAACATACCGTAAGTCTCCTCAAAGTAGCCTACGGGATAGCCCATAGCGTCCAGCGCCTCGCGCTCCAATGGCTGCATGACCACCACGATCTCCACGTCCTGGTTCGTCAGATCGGTGGGGATTTCCAGCTTGACCAACCCATCGCTTCCCACACGAGCAGTTAACCTCAGTGTCTCCATCGCCATGCCCTTTCTACTCCTTCACCACAGTCTCAGACCCCCCGTCTGAGTTCCCCGATGTGGGTACGGCATTGCCTGTCCGTTGTTCGCCCCTGATTTTTTCCAGTCTACGACATTTTCCGTGTCCGAGAAATGGGGAAAAGAGCAATTTCCCCTCTCTAGCCCTGCTGGAGAGGGGAATTGAAGGGGAGAGGCCTGTGCACACAGGCTTGACGTATCGCAGTTGGGCGCGGCAGGCCCGGCCTTACCGCGTGAAGACCACCTCGATGGCCTGGTCGGAAGTCAGGCTGAGGCGGAACTCCAGCACCGGCTGATCCAGGCTGTAACTGGCCGCTGGCGCTGGATCGGTGTAGACCGTCCGCGCGCCAGGGGGCAGCCGGAGTTGCACGCTGACCGGATCGCTGAGCGTGCCGGGCTGCTTCTGCACCAGGAGCCGGTAGCGGTAGAACGACCCGAAAGGCTCAACCAGGGGGGGCGTGGTGTAGAAGAACTGGTAACGCTCGCTCTCGTTGTAGTCCACGCCCAGGCGTGCCACAAAGGCCGTGTGCGTGTCCGTGTTGACGACGGTCGGAGGGCCGCTCAGGTCTTAGGTCTGG
>CAYNHD010000405.1:0-3692 GCA_964396775.1 uncultured Thermoflexus sp.
GGCCGAGGTCGTCGCGCTGCCCCCGACGCCCCAGGCCCTTGACAACGGCCTGCGGGTACCCTGTGCCAGGGTGCGCCTGCCGAACAACCGTGAGGTGCTGGTGCCGCTGGCTAATCTGGAGCTACTCGGCTAGGGCAAGACCGGAGCACACAGGGCGCAGAAGAGGGCGCAGCAGAGCAGCGCCCCTACGAAAAAACATTCCAACGATCAGTCTCTGTCATGCACCAGGGGGCAGGCGGCCCGCCGCTCTGCTTCGCTCGCCAGGGGGATGACGGGGCCGGACAGAAACATTACCTAGCGGGGGCACAGCCCGATCCAGGCAGCGGCGGGCGCATAACGCGGAGGATGGATTCTCATGGCTGATGACGAACTCTTTGAAAACCTGGACGATTTCGGCGATCTGGACGAAGAGCCGAGTTTCGGGCTGGTCGAGGACGAGTTTCCGCTCGACCTGATGGAGCCGGAGCCGGAAGGGTTGAGCCGCACCTTCAAGATCGTGGGCGCGCTCATGGCGCTGGCGGTGCTGGCCATCATCGCGGTGCTCGTCTATATCGCGTTGGGCCAGCAGGATGAGCTTTCGCCCAACGAGAAGACCAGCACGGCGGTGGCCCAGCTGAACCAGACCATCGAGGCGGAGTACAACGCCACGCTGACGGCTCTGGCGGCCATCGAAGCAGCCACGCAGACGGCAGTTTACAACGCCGAACTGACGGCGACCGCCGAGTTCTTCGCCCGCCAGACCGAACAGGCCATCGCCGCGACTGACGCAGCCCTGACAGCAACCGCCGAGTTCGTCGCCAACCAGACGCTGGCTGCTGCCCAGGCCGCGACTCAGGATGCGCTCAACCAGAGCCTGACGGCCACGGCTGAGGCCAATCGCCTAGTCGGGATCGTCATTGACGAGCAGGGCACCATCTTCGGCAACGTCACGCTCAAGCTCTACCGTGACGATGGCGACGGCATCTTCACTCCCGCCGACCGCTCCCCTGTTCCAACGCAGGCCCCGGCGGGTACGACGACCCTCATCTACAACGAGCCGGTCGAAGGGATGCTGGAGGCCGGGCAGACGGTCACCTGGCGCTTCAGTGGCGCGGCAGGCGATGTGGTCACCGTTGACGCGGTGGCTGCTGCCCAGGGGCTGGACCTGTTCGCCGAGTTGGTCGGGCCGGATGGTGTGCTGCTGGCCGGTGACGATGACAGCGGCGAAGGCACCAACCCGCGCATCGCCAGCGTCGCCCTGCCAGCCAGCGGCGAATACACGGTGCGCGTGAGCAGCGTTGCCGGGACGGGCGGCTACACGCTGACCGTCACCAGCGAAGGGGGCGGTGTCGCCCGCTCGTCGCAATCTGGGTCGGGCATTGTGCTGGTGCAGGCGGGCGCGGCCACCGCCACGCCGGAGATCAGCGTAGACGAGTTGATCGCGGTGATCACGACGGCGACCGATGGTCGGTTCGATTTCGGCTCGTTGGAGCCGGGCGACTACTGGCTGGAGCTAGACTACGAGTCGCTGCCGCCGGAACTGAAGGTGCTCGTGCCCGCCGGCGAGCCGCTGGTGATCAAGGTCACGGTGCCGGTTGCCGGGGAAGTCACCTTCACCATTGGCGCGCCACCGCCGACCGCGACCCCCACGCCGACCGTCACCCCCACCGAAGCGGCGCTCAGCCCGTTCGACATGACGGCGACCGCCTTTGCCGGGCAGATTGCTTCGCTCACCGCTGCGGCGATCACGCCGTCACCGACCGGCTCGCCGGTCACGCCGACGGAGACGCCCGCCGCGCTGCCGACCACTGGCTTCTTCTCCGACATTGGCGATCAGGCCGGGGCCATTGGTGGCACGAGCGGCCTGACGCTGTTGGCGATTGCGGCGGCGGGGTTGGTGGCTGTGGTGTTCATCGCGCGCAGGCTGCGCACCGCTACCTGACGCGCTACCCGCCCCGCACTCAGGCGTGGGCGGGCGCTTGCTGAGATCATCCGCCAGGTGCAGGGGCGATTGTGGGCCTTGCTCGCCCGCGTCGCCCCTGTGCAGGTAGATAGCCCAACGGATCGTATGATCGCTCATGTCCCACACGACGCGCCTGACGCGCTACCGCCCCGCTGACGTGGCGGCCATCCTGGAAACGCTGGCGATGGGCCGCCCGGTGGCGGTGGTTGGCCTGAGCAACTTCGGCAAATCCACCCTGCTGCGCCAGATGGTCGCGCCCGCAGTGGCCGGGCACTACCACGCGCTGACCGGCCAGAGCGCCCTGTTCGTCTACGTTGACTGCAACCGGATGTTGCAGATGAGCGCCCAGGGCTTCTACGAGGTCATTCTGCGCGCCATCCTGGAGACGCTCGACGCGCCGGACTACGACTGCGCGGCCCTGTGCCAGCAGTTGCAGACCTACTACGAGCGCGTGGTTGGCTCGCAGAGCGCGTTCGCCATCCCTCTGGCCTTCAACGACGCGATCATCACCCTGCTCGAAGACCCGACTACGCCGCAGAACGTCATTCTGCTGCTCGACGAGTTCGACGACGTGCTGACCGGGCTGGACGAGCGCGTGTTCCTCAACATGCGCGCGCTGAAGGACAAATACGCCCATCTCACCTACGTCACGGCTACCCTGCGGCCCCTTTCCAGCGCCGGGGGCGGCGACGACCTGGGCGAGTTCCTGGAAATCTTCGCCGCGCAGAAGCACTACCTCCAGCCGCTCGACGACGAGGCGGCGACCGAGCTGGCTGCCGGGGTCTTCGCCCAGAATAACGATACGCTCGACCCGCCGGAGCGCGACTTCATCCTGGCCCAGGCGGGCGGGCACCCCGGGCTGATCCAGTCGGTGGCCCATGTGGTGCTCAGCATCGAGTCCGGCGCTCCCTCGGCCTACACGCAGCAGGCGCTGAGCATGGCCGGGGACGTGTTGCAAACTCACCGCCTGGTGCGCAGCGAGCTAGGCAAGCTGTGGAAGCAGCTTCTGCCGGCAGAGCGCGAAGCGGCCAGCCTGGTCGCTGCCCAGGGGCCGGCGGCGCTGACGCCCGCGCAGCAAGAAGACCTGTTGGCGCGCGGGCTGCTGGTCAGCGACGAGCGCGGGTTGCGTCTGTTCTCGGCGCTCTTCGCCCATTACGCCCGCCGCCAGGGGTTGGCCCAGCGGCAAGTCCCGTCCGGCGTGTGGGTGGACATTGACGCGGGGGCGGTGTGGGTCTCCGGCAGGCCGGTTGAGTCGCTGACCGACCTGGAATACCGGCTGCTGCTGTTGCTCTATGGCCGGATGGACAAAATCTGCGACAAGTACCAGATCGTCGAGGCGGTGTGGGGCCAGGAATACCTGGGCGATGTGGACGACGCGCGCATCGAAAAGCTGGTCAGCCGCCTGCGCAGCAAACTGGAGCCAGACCCGGCCCAGCCGCAGCACCTGCTCACTGTACGCGGACGCGGCTACCGGCTGACGCAGGGCGGCGAGCAATCTGAGTGATGACCGGGCTGTTGGTGGTTGGGTGCTGGGGGTTGGGTGCTGGGGGTTCGTGTACAGACTGCCGGCGAATTGCCCGACCTCACCCCCATACCGCTTCGCTCGCCTTCCCCTGTAGAGGGGGTTCGGGGGCGGACAGGCGTTGAGATTGGCCTATAGTCTGGGGCGGCTCTTTACTTTACCTCACCCCCGCTCGGCGCTGGCGCGCCTCGCCTCCCCCTCTCCGTTGACGGAGAGGGGGAAGAGCCG
>CAYNHD010000406.1:0-3683 GCA_964396775.1 uncultured Thermoflexus sp.
AGGGCATCGCCGACCTGCGCGACGAGAGCGACCGCAACGGCCTGCGCATCGTCATTGACGTGATGCGCACGGCGGACGCGCTGGATGTGCTGGCGACGCTGTTCAAGTACACGCCGCTGGAAAGCACCTTCAGCATCATCATGCTGGCGCTCGTGGATGGCGAGCCGCGCCGCCTGAGCCTGAAGCAGGCGCTTCGCGTTTACCTGGAGCACCGGCTGGAGGTCATCCGGCGGCGCAGCGAGTTCGACCTGGCGCAGGCGCGGGCGCGGGCGCACATTCTGGAAGGGCTGCTGACCGCGCTCGACAACCTGGACGAGGTGATCGAGACGATTCGCCACTCGCGCACGGTGGAGACGGCACACGCCAACCTGCGCAAGCGTTTCAAGCTGTCCGACGAACAGGCGGCAGCCATCCTGCAGATGCAACTGCGCCGTCTGGCGGCGCTGGAGCGGCGCAAACTGGAAGATGAGTACAAGGAGAAGCTCCAGCTCATCAAGATGCTGGAAGCATTGCTGGCCAGCCCCAAGATGATGCGTGTGGAAGTGGCCCGCGAGCTGGGGATCATCCGCGAGAGATACGCCGATCCCCGGCGCACGGTGATCTATAGCGGCGCGGCGGGCGACGTGAAGGCGGGCGATTTCCTGGGGCCTAACGAGAATACCTGGGTCACGCTCACGGCCAGTGGCCTGTTGAGCCGGACGTTTGGCGACAACGCGCCGCGCATCACGACCGAGATCAAAGACCCGCCGCGCGCGGTGCTGGCCAGCAACACGACGCACACGCTGTACCTGTTCACGGCGGACGGCACCTGCGCGACCGCGCCGGTCAAGCTGCTGCAACAGTCCGATAACCCGGAGCAGGGCACGCACTACGGGACGCTGTGCGCGCTGGGCAATGGGGAGGCGATCATGTGCGCCCTGTCGCTGTCGCCGGGGCTGGTGACCGGCTGCCTGGCGGCGATCACGGCACGGGGCGAAGTCAAACGGCTGCGCCTGGAAGACCTGCCGGGACTGGTCGCCAAGCCTTTCAAGTTCATGGACATCGAGAAGGACGACCGCCTGATCTGGGTTGGCTACGTGGCCGACGACGATCAGATCGTGCTGGTCACTGCGCAGGGGCAGGCGATCCGCTTCGAGGTCGAACAAGTACGCCCGACGGGCCTCGGCGCAGGCGGGATGCGCGCGGTGAAGCTCTCCGGGCCACGCGACCGTGTGGTGGGCGCGGGCATCGCCGACGCGCGCGCTAGAGTGTGGGTGTGCACGGATACCGGCGTCGCCAAGAGTACGGCGGTGACAGAGTATCCCACACAGGGGCGGGGCGGCCAGGGCGTGGTCACGATCAAGCTACCCAAAGACGCGCAGGGCCTGGCCGCAGCGACGGTAGGTCGCCCGGACGATGGTCTCGTTGTGGTGACGAACCGGGGCAAGGCCAAGTACATGCGCCTGGGCCTGGCAGCGCAGGGCGGGCGCAGCACGAAAGGCGACTACATCATCTCGATGACGCGCGTGAACGAGGCGGTCAGTGGGGTGGTGCGCTTCGCGCCGCGCATCGAGCCAGCGACGGACAACGCCGGGCCGGTTGAGGCGGCGGTGGCTGGCGACCGCAGCGAAGAGTCGGCTTGACAAGACCTGAGTTCACGAGCATTATTCTCTCCAGATGGCGATGGAATTCGCCACAATCGCCTGATGGCTGATGACTCCTGCTGCTTGGCTGTGGTGGGAGTCTTTGTGTCTGGTCCTGAGACTGCGCCCGCCGCGAGGCGGGCGTTTTCGTGGTTGGCACAGATGGAGACAGGGTATGCTGCAGAAGATGGTGCTGATCGCGCCGGCTGGCGCTGTGGGGACTCTGGCCCGTTACGGCTTGAGCGGGCTGATCCAGCGCGTGTCCGGCGGGGACCTGCCCCTGGGGACGCTGGTTGTGAACGTCCTGGGCTGCTTCCTGTTCGGGCTGGTGTGGGCACTGGCCGAGGATCGGCTGCTGGTGGAGGAGCAGACGCGAATGTGCTGCTCGGCGGGTTTATGGGCGCGTTCACCACGTTCTCGACGTTCGTCTTCGATACAGGCGCGATGGTGCGCGAGGCCCATTGGCTGCTGGCGACCGGCAATGTGCAGGTGCAGACCGGTGTGGGTCTGGCGGCGCTGTACGGGGGAATCGTCGTCGGGCGGCTGTCCTAGACGGGAAAAGCGGCTGAGGGGGTGACTCGCTGGCGATACGCGGGATAGGAACATCAGACTTCCGAAGTTTCGCAAGCTTCGGAAGTCTGTTTCTGGACTGGGGGCGGCTGAATTCTGGGGTGTGTCCAATATCTGTCGGGCGGTGTGGTCGCGCGCATTAGCCTCACCCCCGCCTGGCGCTGACGCGCCTCACCGCCCCCTCTCCATTCGAATGGAGAGGGGGCAGGCCGAGCGTAGCGAGGTCGGGGGTGAGGTCAATACCCCGCGGCCAGCGAGTCTCTGTCATCGTCTACATGCAACCCGAAAATGATTCTTCTTGACGAAATAGAACATCAGTGCTACAATCAGGGCACTATACGAACATTTGAGCGAGTCCCTTCTACCTGGCCAGGAGCAGCGAACATGACTGACACTTCCCGCCTCAAAGCCCTTGATAATGCCCTCTCCGAGCTGACCAAGCGCTTTGGCGATGGAGCTATCGTCCGGCTCGGCGATGCGGCGCACCTTCAGGTTGACGTGATCCCGACGGGGTCGCTGGCGATAGACCTTGCTCTCGGCGTCGGCGGCATCCCGCGCGGGCGGGTCACCGAAATCTACGGCCCGGAAAGCTCCGGCAAGACGACCCTGTGCCTGCACGTCGTCGCGGAGGCGCAGCGACTGGGCGGCGTGTGCGCGTTTGTGGATATGGAGCACGCCCTCGACCCGGTGTACGCCACGCGGCTGGGCGTG
Source organism: uncultured Thermoflexus sp. (assembly GCA_964396775.1). Classification (GTDB taxonomy): domain Bacteria; phylum Chloroflexota; class Anaerolineae; order Aggregatilineales; family Aggregatilineaceae; genus UBA2029. Next base: position 2,904 of record CAYNHD010000406.1, read on the forward strand.
GACACGGACAACCTCTACATCTCCCAGCCGGACACCGGCGAGCAGGCGCTGGAGATCACCGAGGCGCTGGTGCGCAGCGGGGCGCTCGATGTGGTGGTGGTGGACAGCGTGGCCGCCCTGGTTCCGCGCGCCGAGCTAGAAGGCGAGATGGGCGACAGCCATGTGGGGTTGCAGGCCCGGCTGATGAGCCAGGCGTTGCGCAAGCTGTCCGGGGCGATCAAGCAGTCGAACACGGCTGTGCTGTTCACCAACCAACTGCGCGAGAAGGTCGGCGTGATGTTCGGCAACCCGGAGACGACTACGGGTGGTCGCGCGCTACGCTTCTACGCCAGCGTGCGCATTGACATCCGCCGCATCCAGGCCATCAAGCTCAAGGACGAGGTGATCGGCAACCGCACGCGCGTCAAGATCACCAAGAACAAGGTTGCGCCGCCGTTCCGCCAGTGCGAGATCGATCTGATGTACGACGAGGGCTTCAGCAAGGAGAGCGACATCCTCGACCTGGGGGTGGTGGTCGGTATCATTGACAAGCGCGGCGCGTTCTTCCGCTATAATGATGGCTTGATCGGCCAGGGGCGCGAGAACGCCAAGCAATACCTGCGCGAGAACCCCGACCTGGCCTACGAACTGGAAATGCTCATCCGCGATGCACACCGGACGATTCAACTGGGCGCGACAGCCAGTGATGACGACGAAGCTGTGGCCGAAGTGCCGGAGCTTGCCCTGCAAGAGGCGTAGCAGAGCACACAGGGGCGCTGCTCCGCTGCGCCCCCGTAGGGG
>CAYNHD010000407.1:0-3675 GCA_964396775.1 uncultured Thermoflexus sp.
CAGGGGATGGGGGCCTTCGACAACTGACTGACGACTTGTTCGTGGACCCGTGCGCGGGCGCGATCCGCTTCAGGTCGAACTGGACGCGACGAAGAAGATATTCATGTGCAGCGTGCCGAGGATCAGGTGATCGCCGTCGGCGAGCATGGTGTCGCGGTGCGGAGGCAGCAGGCGTCCGTTGAGGTAGGTGCCGTTGGTGCTGCCCAGGTCGGTCAGCAGCAGGCGGTTGTGGGCGCGGGTCAGGCGGCAGTGCAGGCGCGAGACGCCGTGCCGGTGCGCGTTGAAGTCGGTGAGGTCGAGCAGGTTGTCCGCTGCGGAGCCAGCAGCGCGGCCCAATGTCAACGGCGTGTCCATCGCGAACCAGCCGCACGTGCCGGAGGGGAGGAACTGCAGAAGAACCACCATGTTGTCGCCGAAAATCTGGTTGCCGCGCTGTCCGTTGGGGGGGTGAACCGGTTGGTGGTTGAGCAGGCCGGTGCCCATGGGCTTGGTGGCTTGCGACCGCCCGCAGTGCGGGCAGTGCTCGCCGTCCGCCAGGTAGTGGTTGTACGCACAGTACCAACATCCCGCCGGCTGCGTGCCCACTAAGGGTGTGATGTCCATGATTCCTACCATGTCAGGCCCCCGTCCAACGATACTCACTCACCCAACGTCTACGATGTATTAAGCATATGTAGTCTCGTGCAACGGTTCGCTTACAGTCTTGCCCGCCGTCGGGCTGCGGTTTCCTGTGCCAGGCGCTGGCTGGATGGTAAGCGCGCTGTTGAGCACCGTCAGCGCCGCGCGAGTCTGGCTGCCGCGAGCCACACAAACCTAGCTTAACTGTATCTGCTTACGGGCAACGGCTCGCTTACCGGTTTTGGGGGCGATCCGGGCGCTGGCGGGGCGGAGCGTGCCGCAGATGTGGTAAGCACTGTGTTGATAGCGGGTGAGCGGGTAGCCTGTGTGGCGCTGAAGAGGAAACCAGAGCAGTGGATGAGCGCGCGGGTTTGCGCTGCCGCTGCAACTCAGGCGCAGTGTCAGGGGGATTCGGGGAGTTCCGGCGAGACATCCTGAACGGCTCTGGGTGTTGTTCTACGTTCCACCCACGTCACAAAATCCGCAAAGGACGTTTCGCCTTTTGCCAGGCTCAGGGCCATGCTGATCACCTCGTGGTCAATGCGCATGTCGAATCCGTTGAGGTCCAGAAAAAGGCGGCAGGCTTCCATGCCGGTGCGCTTGTTGCCGTCGTGGAAGACGTGTCCCACAATGATGCGCCAGCCGATGGCGGCGGCCTTTTCGATAAGGGTTGGGTAGAATTCCCGTCCAAAGAGCGAACCCTGGGTCGCCGCGAGCACATGCTCCAGTGAGCCAGGGTTCGCCAGATTGTCCTTGCCTGCGAAGAAACCGCCGAATTCCTCGATCATGCGGCGGTTGATCTCTGCAATCTGGGCGACGGTCAGTGTTTGCTCAGTTCCTGCCATACGTCCCGGTTCTCGTCCAGACTGCGTTCCAGGCTGGCGCAAAACGCCCTGTAATCCATCCCCGATCTATCCTGGACGATCACCTCTGCGCCCTGCTTTTGGGCAATACGCGCGGCGATGCGAATCGCTTCTTCCTGGGTATCCGTAATGCGCGTCAGGCGGCGGTTACCCTCGCCCCGCACACCCCATCTCTCACCATGCGGGACGACCCACTGGTTCTTCTTCGGGCTGCGTTTCTTGTTGCGCTGCGTCGCCACCGTGTCTGCATTTCCTGCTGAAGCTGTAATCGTTGGGGATTCTAGCACAAAGGACGGGGTGCTGACAGAAGTTCGCCCGCTGTGTGGCATGGTCGAAACACCGCAATGCGATTTTGCTGCGTTTGCCCCGCTTCAAATGCGGTACAATCTGCGGGTCGCCGGCCCCGCGCTGGCGCGCGCACCAACGACCAACACCCTACTGACGAAGGAGCAGGTGACTGTGGCACAGCAGGGCGTCACGCCGCAATCTGAAGATTTCTCCCGGTGGTACACCGATGTCGTCCAGAAGGCTGACCTGGCCGATTACTCGCCCGTGCGCGGCTGCATGATCATCAAGCCGTATGGGTACGAACTGTGGGAAGGCGTCAGGGGCGGGCTGGATCGCCGCTTCAAGGCGACCGGCCACCAGAACGCTTACTTCCCGCTGTTCATCCCGGAGAGCTTCCTCAAAAAGGAGGCCGAGCACGTCGAGGGCTTCTCGCCAGAACTGGCCGTGGTGACCATCGGCGGCGGCAAGGTGCTGGAGGAGCCGCTGATCGTGCGCCCCACGTCGGAGACGATCATCGGCTGGGCGTTCCAGAAGTGGATTCAGTCCTACCGCGACCTGCCCCTGCTGATCAACCAGTGGGCCAACGTCGTGCGCTGGGAGCTACGCACGCGCCTGTTCCTGCGCACAATGGAGTTTCTGTGGCAGGAGGGGCACACCGCCCACGCCACGCACGAAGACGCGCTGGCCGAGACGATGCGCATGTTGGGCGTCTACGCCGACTTCGCCATCAAGGACGCGGCGATTCCGGTCATCCAGGGGCGCAAGAGCGCCCAGGAACGCTTTGCCGGCGCGCTGTCCAGTTTCAGCATCGAGGCGATGATGCGCGATGGCAAGGCGCTGCAAGCGGGTACCAGCCACGATCTGGGTCAGAACTTCGCCAAAGCGTTCGAGATTCAGTTCACCGACGAGAGCAACGAGTTACAGTACTGCTGGACTACATCCTGGGGCCTCAGCACGCGCATGGTCGGGGCCATCGTCATGACGCACGGCGACGACCAGGGCCTGCGTCTGCCGCCCAAGCTGGCCCCCTTCCAGGTGGTGATCGTGCCTATCTTCCGCGACGACTCCACGCGCGCCGCTGTGTTGGCGGCTGTGGAGCGCATCGCGGCCTTGCTGATGGACGCGGGCATCCGCGTCAAGGTGGACGACCGCGACAACCTCTCGCCCGGCTTCAAGTTCAACGACTGGGAGATGCGCGGCGTCCCGCTGCGCCTGGAGGTCGGCCCGAAGGATGTGGCCAACCACAGCGTGGCTCTGGCCCGCCGCGACATCCCCGGCAAAGAGGGCAAACGCTCCGTCAGCCAGGACGGGCTGGTGCACACCGTGCGCGAGACGCTCGACGCCATCCAGGAGAACCTGCTGGCCCAGGCCACCGAGTTCCGCGACAGCCATCTCCACGAAGTCACCAGCGGTTACGCCGACTTCGTGGACGTGATCCAGCGCGGCGAGTGGGCGCTGTCCTGGTTCTGCGGGGGCAAGGCGTGCGAAGAGCGCGTCAAAGAGGACGCGCAGGCCGTCAGCCGCAACTTCCCGCTGGAACAGCCGCACCCCGGCGAGCACGGCCCGTGCATCATCTGCGGCACGCAGGCGCAAGAGATGGCCTACTTCGCCAAAGCGTACTGATACCTTGCCTGGCAATTCTCTACCTTATCCCCGTTTCGCTTCGCTCGACTTCCCCTCTCCGCCAGCGAAGAGAGGGGGCAGGGGGTGAGGTTGTGGTCGGAGTCACCCTGTCGCCAGGAGATGGGGGCGGACAGGCAGGCGAGAATCGTTGAGATGGGCAAAGTGATGGGGTGTGTGGTATTAGCCCCACCCCCAAATCCCCTCCCCACATCGCGGAGAGGGGACTTACTGGCAGCCTGACTCCCCCTCTCCACCACGTGGAGAGGGGGCTGGGGGGTGAGGC
>CAYNHD010000408.1:0-3645 GCA_964396775.1 uncultured Thermoflexus sp.
CTGTGTCTCCTTCTATTCCAGGTTCTTGACAGGGAACACAGTTGCTCTGCGGTTCGAGGAAGTCCGCTCCCAGGCGGAATCGCCCCGTCGCGGCAATTGCCGGGCCATGCTATACTGTCCGCGTCCTGAGCCGCACGGTGATGCAGCGAGTGTGGGTAGGGGCGTATTGCAATACGCCTCTACGGGGGCGCAACAGAGCAGCACCCTACCTGACAGGTTCCATACGCGCCCGACATCACTCCCGCCTGCGGCGCTGCCAGCGGAGCAATGATATGTCACTGGACCGCGAAGCGCTCAATACCATCCTGCTCTATGCCATCACCGCCGCCGGCGCGGTCATCGCTGCCACCTGGCTGGGGCTGATCCTGTGGACGTGGCGCGACATCCGCCAGCGTTCGCGCGACCCGCTGGCCCCCATCGCTGCCAGCCTGATGGTCGCTGTGCTCGGCCTGTTCGGGATCATCATCTACGTATTGCTGCGCCCGCAGGAAACACTCACCGAGGCGTATGAGCGTTCGCTCGAAGAAGAGGCCCTGCTGCAAAACATCGAGGAGCGGCCTATCTGCCCCGGCTGTGGCCGCCCGGCCAAAGACGGGTGGCAGGTCTGCCCCTATTGCCACACCAAGCTCAAGAAGCCGTGCGCGCACTGCGGCGAACTGCTGGAGCTACCCTGGAACCTGTGCCCCTACTGCGCCATGAGCCAAGTGCCGGTGACCTCCGCCCAGCCGCGCCAGCCGTCGGCTGCGCCGCCGCCCGCTTACCCGGCAGAGCCGCCCCGCGAGGCGACAGGCGAGGCCGTCGAGTTCGTCGAAGAGGACTCGGACTGATCGCGCGTGCGGCTGGCAGAGCACAGACAAATCCACAAGAATCGTAGGGGCGGGTTTTGAAACCCATAGGTACTAGCTAAGCCGCCTCTTCCCCTAAATCCCCCTCTCCAGCCGAGCTAGAGAGGGGACTCCGGCTGGTCGCTCTCCCCTTCCCCTAGCTGGGCTGGGGGAAGGGGCCGGGGGATAGGGGCCTTCCGACAATTACCTGACAACTTGCTCGTGAACTCGCCACTACATGATCAGCGACAGCAGGACGGTGAGCGTAGCCACGCTGGTGATCGTGCTGACCAGAATCGTCGCCGTGACGAACTCCGCATCCGCCCCAAACTCGGATGCCAGCACACCAGTGACGACCGCCGTCGGCATGGCCGATTGTACAATCGCCACCTGCCGCGTCAGCCCCGACAGCCCCAGCAACGCCACCAGCCCCACGGCGATCAGCGGGCCGAACAGCAGGCGCAGCCCGGACGCCAGCAGAATCGGCTGGATGCGCCCGCGCACCGAGGCGCGCGAAAGCTGTGCGCCGAGCACGATGAGCATGATCGGGATCGTCGCGTCGGCCATCAGCAGCACCGCCCGCTCCACCGGCAGCGGCAGCGATACATCTCCCAGATTCACCGCCAGCCCCAATGCTGCTGCGTAGGGCAGCGGCACGGTCAGGACGTTGCGCAGCGCCCCTCGCGCGGACAGCCGCCCGAACGACGCCAGGAAAACGCCCAGCGTGTACGACACAAGCAGAGTCGTCATGAAGTAGACAATGGCCCGCTCCTCGCCCGCAGCGCCAAAAGCGAAGCGGTTCAGCGGCAGGCCGTAGTTCCCCGCGTTGATCAGCGTCGCGCTCAGAGTGAACGCCGCCGCCAACTGCCGGTCGAAGCGGGCCTGGCGCGCCACCCACCAGGCCGCCACCGCCACCGCCACCGACATCAGCGCGGCCACGGCAACCAGTTGCCCCGCCTCGTCGCCGCTCAGGTCGGAGTAGGCCACCCCCTTGAAGATGAGGAATGGTGTGAAGACGTAGACCAGCAGGCGCGACAGCGCCCGCGTGTCAAGGGTGAGCTTGCGGTCGGCGAAGAAAGCGACACCAACCACCAGCAGGATCGGGGTGATGATGTTGTAGAGAATCTCGCCCAACGTGGCCATGATCAGGTCAGCGCAGTCCGATCAGCACGGGTTGTCGTTTTCGCCCACCGTCAGCACTTTCAGGAAGTTGGTCTGGCTGCCGATCCCGAACGGGACGCCGCCGATAATGACCATCAGATCGCCGTTGACGACCAGGCCGGCGCTGCAGGCCGTCTCCACGACGACATCAATCATCTCGTCAATCGTCGCGAACTCGTTGACCAGGATGGGCAGCACGCCCCACACCAGCGCCAGGCGGCGGAACGTGCGCTTGTTGGGAGTCGCCGCCAGGATGGGCGTCTTGGGGCGCACGCGGGCCACACGCTGGGCGGTATAACCCGACCACGTGCTGGCGACGATCAGCCTGGCGTCGAGCATGTCGGCGATGCGGCTGGTCACATGGCTGATTGCCGCCGCGATGGAACGCTGCCGGCCAAGATGCGACGTGTCCAGGTTTAGCTCGGCGCGGTGTAGCTCGCTGTGCTCGCCCAGGTACTGCTCGGCAATCTGCGCGATGCGCACCATCGTCTCCACCGCCTGCAGCGGGAACTTGCCGACCGCCGTCTCGCCGGAGAGCATCACCGCGTCCGTCCCATCGAAGATGGCGTTCGCCACGTCCGTTGACTCGGCGCGCGTCGGGCGCGGGTTGTCAATCATGCTCTGCAACATCTGCGTCGCCGTGATCACCGGCTTGCCCACTTCGTTGCAGCGTTTGATGATGTTCTTCTGGTAGACAGGCACGCGCTCCGCCGGCGTCTCCACGCCCAGATCGCCGCGCGCCACCATGATCCCGTCGGATTGCTCGAGGATCGCGTCGAAATTGGCGATGGCCTCGGCCTTCTCGATCTTGGCGATCAGCGCGGCCTCGCCCTTCAGGTGGCGCATCAGCCAGCGCAATTCGCGCAGATCGTCCGCCGTGCGCACGAAGGACATGGCCAGGTAGTCCACGTCCTGCTCCAGCGCGAAACGAATGTGCTCGCGGTCTTCGTCGGTGATAGACGAGATGCGCAGCGCCGAGTCCGGCACGCTCACCCCTTTGTGCGAGGAAAGCATCCCGCCCAGGAGCACTTCGCAGCGCACGTCCGCGTCTTGCCGCGCCACGACTACGAACTCAAGCTGCCCGTCGTCCAGCAGCAGCCGCTCGCCCACGTTCAGATCGTCGAGCACTGCCTGGTGTGGCAGGGGGATGATGAACGGCTTTTCCGGGTCGAGCGCAGTGGACGCTGTGAGTGTCACCACGTCGCCAGCAGTCAGTTCCAGCGGGTCTTGCACCAGCGCGCCCAGGCGTAGCTTGGGGCCGGGGATGTCGGCCAGAACAGCCACGACTTTGCCCTCTTCCTCGGCCACACGGCGCACATTCTCGATATTGCGCGCGTGCGTCTCGTGCTCGCCATGACTGAAATTGATGCGCGCCACGTCCATCCCGGCGTGAACCATCGCGCGCAGCATCCCGATGTCCTGCGACGCGGGGCCGATGGTCGCCACGATCTTGGTACGCTTGCGGTATTCCGGCGTCGGTTCCATGCTCGCCTCTCTCCCGTCGCTTGGCCAGCAAAGCGAATGCCTGGGCTGTGCTGGCGCGCCCAGTCCAGGCATTCACAAGGTCACGACACGCCAGGGCGCGCGCTTCACCTAGAGGGGTGTATCTCATTTCTGGGGCAAGAGATCACCGCTGAGGCGCAGAGAGCGCAGAGGAAAG
>CAYNHD010000409.1:0-3581 GCA_964396775.1 uncultured Thermoflexus sp.
GCCAACATGCACTAGCGACGAGGTGCAGTATCGCGGCGCGGATAGGGCCGCGTGCCGACGCGCGTGAGCAGCACTGCACCCAACCCAACCGCCCCCAGCAGCGCCGTCGCCAGCAGCCCGATCCACGCCGTGAACCAGAAGACGCTCCACACGCGCAGCAGCAGCGACAGCGCCACGCCTCCCACCGCCGCCGCGACCATGCGCGGCTGGCCTTCCAGCCCGGCGCGCCGCAGCAAGGCGACGCCGAACGGCCCCACCAGCGCCACCCACCCCAACACCGACAGCGCGCCAATCACCAGCCAGGCGAGGATTACGACGGGCAGCAGCACCAGCGGCAGGATCAGCAGCAGCGACACGCCATAGACGACGGTCAGCCCGATGGCGGCGAGCATGGTCAGCAGCCCCACCCCCCCGGCGACAAGCGGCGCGCGGTAGACCGACTCGGACATGCGCACCAGCCGGCGCGGCAGGATAGCCGTCAGCAGCGCGGACAGCGCCCCGAAGAATAGCGAGCCGGTGAGCACCGCGCCCGTGCGGAACAGGACGCTGCCTCGCCAGCCTTCCCAGCCAGAATTGATCGCATTGCTGACGCTGGCCCGCCCGCTCTGGTTGCACTCCTCGCGCACCTGGCCGTCAATGCGGGCTGCGTCGCTGCGTTCCAGGCTCTCGGCGCAGACGGTCAGATCGCCGGTGATGTGCGCTCCCTCACCGATGGTCAGGCGGTCGGCAACGGCCACCGCCTCGCCGCGCACTTCCCCGTTGAGCGTGACCTTCTCGCCCAGCAGCGTGAGATCGCCCTCCACCACGCTGCCCGCCTCCAGGGTGATCGTCCCCGCCAGGATCACCTGGTCGCCGGTGCGCTGCTCGCCCGCCCCCAGCGTGTACGACGAGGCGATCTGGAACCCGTCGAAGTCGTCTGAAGCAGTCTGGCACCCCGTCACCACGAGCGCCAGCACAACGAGCAGCGCCGGGAGCGCCAGCTTGCGAGCCGAGGGAAGTTGGAGAGGCATCGAGTCCTCGCTTCTGTGCATGGGCCGCGCCGCTAGAGCTTGGAGCGCCGGGCCAGCGCGCCCCGCCCGCCCATCAGCCGCCAGATCAGCCCCAGCCAGGCGATGGTCACGGCGGCCACGCCTGCAAACACCGCGCCAATCAGCGCCGTCTCGCCGGTGAAAGCCTGGGCCTGGTCCACCAGGTCGGTCAGCAGGCCGGCTACAGCGCCCGCCGCCTCCAGGATCGTCTCCAGCACCGCGCCCAGCGCGCCCGGATCGGTCAGCACGCTGACGATGACGAACAGCATCGCCCACAGCACGGGCACAGTCAGCAGCGCCGCCGCGACCAGCCCCAGGGCCAGGCCCACGCTCGTATGGCGGCGGGCGAACTCCGGCACGCCCATCGCCAGGATCGCCGCCATCACACGGTCGGCGAACCCCCGCGACGGCGCGACTGGCGGCGTCTTGCGCAGCAGCTCATCCGTCTGGTGTAGCCGTTCCCAGCTTGCAGCGCGCTGGTCGCTCTCGTCGAGGCGCGATTGCAGCAGGGCCAGCTCTTCGCCGCTCAACTCGCCATCGAGCGCCCGGTGCATCTGCTGTTGGAGTGTGGGGTCATCGTGAGGCATCAGGAACCCTCCATCACGCGCTCGCGCGCGGAAGCTGGCTGCGCATCCAGGTAGTCGGCCAATGCCTGCCGCGCGCGGAACAGGCGGCTCTTGATGGCGCTTTCGGTCGTGTCCAGCATCTCGGCGATCTCAGCGTAGGACATGTCGTACCAGTAGCGCAGCACCACCGCTAGCCGGTAGTCCGGGCTGAGGTCGGCCAGCATCTCCTGCACCAGCACATTGCGCTCATGGGTCAGCGCCTCTTCCTCCGGGCCGGGAATGTCGCTGGTCAGCGCCGGGTGTGGGGGCAGCGGCTCTTCCAGCGACAGCCAGATCAGTCGCCGCCGACGCAGCCGGTAAATGCAATGGTTCGAGGTGATCGAGAGCAGCCAGGTCTTGAAAGGCCGCTCCATATCGTAGCGATCGAGGTTGGAGTAGGCGCGCATGAACGCCTCCTGCGCCGCATCCTCTGCTTCGCCTCGCTCGCTCAACATGCGATAAGCCAGGTTGAACACATCGCGCTCGTAGCGCTGGACGAGTTCCCCAAAGGCTTGTGGATCGCCGGCAAGCGTTCGCTGCACCCATAGGGAATCGCTGTCTTGGCTCACAAGTTGTCCCCTACCTGATCGAGCACCTGGCTCCCCTACTACCATGATATACGCAAACGGCGCCGGCGTGTTGCGCTTGTGGTTATTGGTTCTTGGTGATTGGTTCTTGGTGGTTGGTGGTTGGAGGGCCGCTCGCAGAACAAACCGCTCCCACCCATAACCAGAAACCAACAACCAGACTACTCGACACGCGCCCGCCCTTCGCAGTAGAATGCTCGCTGCACTGCGCTGCCGGACGCTACCGGCACAGGCACCACCCTGCGGAGGACTCCTCAATGACCATGATCTATCGCGAGCCAGACGCCGATCTCGCGCTGCTGATGCCGCGCACCCTCGCCGTGCTCGGCTACGGTCACATGGGCCGGGCGTTCGCGCTCAATCTGCGCGACAGCGCCTTCTCCGTGCTCATCGGCAACCGCGACGACGAATATGCCGAGCGCGCCTACCATGAAGGCTTCGAGGTGACTTCCCTGGCCGACGCCGCCGCGCGCGCCGACCTGCTGCTCCTCACACTGCCCGACGAGATCGCGCCCCAGGTCTATCTGCAGGACATCGCGCTCAACCTGCGCGTGGGCGACTCGCTGGCCTTCGCTTCCGGCTACAACATCGCCTTCGGCTTCATCGAGCCGCCCCCGTTTGTGGACGTGGTGCTCGTCGCCCCGCAGGCGTTGGGCAGCCGCGTGCGCGAAAGCTACGTGGATGGGCCGGGCTTTCCCAGCATCGTGGGGGTGGCGCAGGACGCTTCCGGCGACGCCTGGCCGCGCGTCCTGGCCCTGGCCAAAGCCCTCGGCGCGCTGCGCCAGGGCGCGGTCGAGCTGACCTTTCAGCAGGAGGCCGAGCTAGACCTGTTCACGCACCAGGCCATCCTGCCGGCGCTGTTTGCCATTCTGCAAACGGCGGTCGAGGTGCTCAACCGCGAGGGCTTCCCCCCCGAAGCCGTGAGCATGAGCCTGTATCTGTCCGGCGAGCTTGGCGATCTGCTCACCCGCTGGGGCGAGCAGGGCGTCCTGCCCACGCTCCAACAGCACTCGCGCACCGCCGAATACGGGATGCTCTCGCGCCTCGAACGCTTCCGCGAGGTCAAGCACCACCGCCAGATGGAGTCCGTTCTCGACGCCATCCGGCGCGGTGCTTTCGCCCAGGAATGGGCCTCCGAGTTCGCCGACGGCTACCCGCGCCTGGAGACGCTGCGCCGCCAGATCGCCGGGTCGGTCATCGTGCGGCAGGAGGAGCGCGCCTTGCACGTGCTGAGACCAGGCGTCGAGCACGCCCCCGCTGAGCCGGAATGAGCGCGCCCGAAGCGCCCAGATCGTGTTTGCACTTCCAACCCCTATCCCCCGGCCCCTTTCCCCGCAAGCAGGGAAAGGGGAGCCTCCCCG
>CAYNHD010000410.1:0-3581 GCA_964396775.1 uncultured Thermoflexus sp.
ATCCTGGGCGCGGGCGGAGCGGCGCGCGCCGTCGCCACGGAACTGGCCCTGGCGGGCGCGGCGCAGATCACCGTGGTCAACCGCACGCCCGCGCGCGGTGAGGGCATGGTCGCCGACCTGCGCGCCAACACACCCGCCGCCGTGCGCTTCGAGGTGTGGCGCGGCGTCTACCGCGTCCCCGCCGACACGGACATCCTGGTGCAGGCCACATCCATCGGCCTCTACCCAGACGTGGACGGCATGCCCGCCGTCGCCCTGGACGATGCCCCCGCCCACATGCTGGTCAGCGACGTGGTCTTCAACCCGCCGGAGACGCGCCTGCTGGCGGCGGCGCGGGCGCGCGGTCTGCCGACCCTCGACGGGCTTTCGATGCTGGTCTACCAGGGCGCGATTGGCTTCGAGATGTGGACGGGCCAGACAGCGCCCGAAGCGGTCATGAAGCGGGCGCTACGCGAGGCGCTGGGGGTGTGAGGGAAGAGCGGTTATTGGTGATTGGTTTTTGGTTGTTGGTGAGTGGCTGAGGGAAAGATCGCCTCAGGCTACACGCTCAACCAATAACTAACAACCAAGAACCCCCTCTTCGCCGTGAGTGATTCTTGGTCACTGGCTGAGGGAAAGATCGCCTCAGGCTACACGCTCAACCAACAACCAAGAACCTCTCTTCACCAGAGTCAGTGAGGCGCGGGAGCGGCCCGCAGTCCCCGCGCTTCCTGGCGGGCGATCCACAGCGCGCCAGGTAGCGCCGCCAGCAGGATGCCCGTCGCCAGCCAGAACAGCCCGCCGATGGTCACCAGCGGCAGCAGGGCGTAGGCGATCAGCGGCCCGGCGGCGCTGCCGCCATCGCCGATGGTGTTGATGATCCCCAGAATGCGCCCCCGGTTGTTCTCCCCGGTGTAATCGCCGACAAGAGTCATCACCTGCGTCTGCAGGACGCTGGTAGCGATGGAACTGAGCATGATCGCCGTCACCACGACGATCCCCTTGCCCCCTGCCGTCAGCGCCATCGAAGCCATGCCCAGGCCCAGCGCAAAGAGGACCAGCCGCCAGCGGTTGCCGGTCAGGTCGCTGAGCCAGCCGGAAAGCGGCGACGCCAGCAGGCCAAGCGCCTGGCTGCCGGCGGCCATCGCCCCGGTGAACGTGGACAGGTAGATGATCGTCCCGGCCACGCGCACTGTCTCGCCGACGCGCTCTTCCAGCAGCAGCGGCAGCACCGCGCCCAGGATGCCGATGAAGATGAGCCAGTTGACGCCCAGCAACGCGATGGCGACCGCCAGCGGCAAGCGTTTGTTCGGCGGCGGGACGGGCGTCCCCGGCTGCGTGTGCACGGCGGCGGGCGAGCGCGACGGGCGTGCAGGCTGCGTCTCCGGCAGCAGCAGCAGCCACAGCAGCGCCGCGATCAACGTGATGCCGGAGCAGACGCGCAGCGCCGTGCTGTAGCCGAGCCAGTCGGTCAGGGCGCCGCCAGCCAGCGCCGCCCCGCCCGACCCCAGGAAGAACCACATTTGCAGGCGGCCCACGAAACGCCCCCGATTGCCGAAGGTGGACAGGTCGAGGGCCATCGTGCTGGCGCTCAGCCAGATGCCCGCCCAGGCCGTGCCCCACAGCAGACGCCCGATCAGCAGCGGCCAGAAGCCAGGGACGGTATAGAGCAGCGACGAGAACGCCCCAAAGAACAGCGCCGGCACGGCGATCCGCCGCCGCGGGATACGCTCGATGAGCACGCCCAGCGGCCCGTTGATGAGGATGCGGATCAGGCGGTTGGCCGAGAGCATCAGCCCGACGTTAGCCAGGACGATCCCAGCCTCTTTGGTATGCGTGGGCAGCACAACATAGAGCGTCAGGTCGCCGAGCAGAGAGATGGCCACGCCCAGCCCGACGATGTGCAGCGCCCACTCTGGCGCAAGTCGCTGCCGCCAGGCAGTCAGAGCGGGGTTATTCATCGCGCAGGGCTTCCCGGATGGGTTGGCCCTCCCACACCTGAGGGCAGGGAATCCCCAAGAGATGGGCAATGGTCGCTGCCGTGTCGAAGATGCGCACTGGCCCGCTGATGGCGTGCCCCGCTTTGACCGGCGGGCCGTTAAGAATCCAGGGGATGGTCAGGTCTTCCGGCGAGTCGGTGCCGTGCGTGAAGTCGTGCCCGCCGTGATCAGCCAGCAGCAGCACGGTGTACTCGTCGCGCAGCCCGGCGCGCTCCAGCGCGTCGAGCACGCCGCCCAGCGCGCGATCCATGCGCTCAATCGCCGCGATGTACGGCGCGGACATCCATCCGGCGGCGTGCCCCACCAGGTCGGACTCGGCCAGGTAGATCACGACCAGATCGGGCTGCTCGGCCACGAGCAGATCGGCGGCCTGCGCAGCTACGATCTGGTCGGCCTCGGCGGTGACGGCCCCATCGCGGCAGTAGCTGACGGTCAGGCTGCCGTGCGCCGAGAGATCGCGAAGCTGCTCCCAACTGTAGAACATGGCCGTCTGCCGCCCGTTGTGGTGGGCGACATCTACGATGCTGGGATAGGCGACGGCGGACGGCTGGAAGCTGTTGTCCGTCACGCCGTGCCTGGCAGGGGAGACGCCACGAAACATGGACATATGCGCCGGCAGCGTGTAGCTGGGCGCGACCGACTGGGCGCGCCAGGTGTAGGCCCCGCCCTGCCACAGGCGGTCGGCGTTCGGGGTGTGGGCCTGGGCCAGGGCGTCGGGGCGGCAGCCGTCGAAGATGGTGAGGATCGTCTTGTGGATCATGGATGCAGTGGGGCCTCGTCGGTGAGTGGTGGCGCAAGCAAAGAGCCGATCAGGGATTGTCCTCGCCCGTCAGGGCAGCGATATGGACGCTGATGCCCTCGCGTTCCAGGGCTTCGCGGTACTCCGCGCTAAGTCCGTCGTCGGTCACGATGTCGGTCACGACGGACAGCGGCGCGACGCTGGAGAACGTCTTCAGCCCAAACTTGCGGCTGTCCGAGAGCAGAATCCGGCGCTGGGCGTTGCGGATCATGGTGCGCTTGATCTGGGCATCGTCGGTATTGTACTCGGTCAGCCCGGCCTCCAGGTCCACGCCGCCGATGCCGAGGAATGCCTTGTCCACGTAGAACTGGCTGAAGGTGTACTCGGCAACCGGGCCGATCAGCGAGCGCTCGCCAGGGCGCACGACGCCACCGCACAGCATCAGGCGGATGCCGGGCTGGTCGGTGAGCAGGTTGGCGATGGGCAGGGCGTTGGTCAGCACGGTGATGTCCTGCAGGCCGATCAGGTGGCGGGCCAGCTCCAGCGTGGTCGTGCCAATGTCCAGGGCGATGCTGTCGCCCTCGTGGACGAGCGAAGCGGCCAGCTTGCCAATGGCTCGCTTGGCTTCGGGCATCTCGTGGACACGAGTCAGCACGGGTGGCTCGTAGCTGCGCCCGCGCGCGCTGACCGCCCCGCCGTGAATGCGCCGTAACAGGCTGGCTTGTTCGAGGATGGTGAAGTCGCGGCGAATGGTCATGTCCGACACGCCGAAGCGCTGGCATAACTCGGCGACGGTGACGACGCCCTGCTCGGCGATGATCTGCAGGATGATCTTCTGCCGCTCTTGTGCGATCACGACACCT
>CAYNHD010000411.1:0-3577 GCA_964396775.1 uncultured Thermoflexus sp.
CCCCCCCCCCCCCCCCCCCCTTGGTGGGGGGGCATTCTCGGCCCCCCCCCCCCCCCCTCCCCGGGGTGTGGGGGGGGTTGGGGGGGGGGGTTGGGGGCCCCTCGACCACTACCTGACAGATTGTTCGTGGACCCGAAGCGTCGCTGTCCTCGCCCCAGGTCACCCCTGACACGCGCCCCACAACAAGACTTCCGAAGCCTGCGCGACTTCGGAAGTCTGTATCAGAGCACTCTGAAGGGGGCCGGACGCGCCGGGGAGCGTCACCCGCCGAGCGCGAACCCGCCCAGGATCACCGAGAAAACGTCGGCGTACAGCCGGTCGAAGTCGGCATCCGGCGCTTCGATCCAGAACGTCACATCCTGCCCGCCGATCCCGGCCAGCGTGAAGAACGCCCCGGCCATCTTCACCGCGCCGTCATAGGTGAAGACCACCACGTGCCACTCGCGCCCGCCGATGTAGAACGGTTCGGAGGCGAGAATCTCCAGATTCTGCACGCCAGCCTGAAGCTGCCCGGCCCAGGACTGGGCGAGGTCCGCGTTCGTCAGACCTGTCGCTGCCGCCGCCGTCGCCGCGACGAACACGGCGTCGTCCCCCACCGGCCCGTAAAGCGTCCACCCGTCGCTTTCTTCGGGCGTCCAGTTGGCCGGGACGGGGAACGAGACCAGCCCGCCCGCCACCGTCACTGTCTGCCACGCGCTCGTACCTGTCACCGCGCCGGCGTCGAAGAAGTTGATGCTGCCCACCAGCGCCTGCAACGCCTGCTGCGCCGGAGCGGGGTTGTTGGCCGGCGCGTCCAGGTCGAACGCATAGCCCACGTTCTGGCTCGGCACGTAGATGGCGATCACCGCCCCGACGCGCGCCTCCCCGTTGTACGTGTACGTGTAGTCGGTCACGTAGGCGGGCAGCCCGCCGATCTCCACCTGGCGCTGCTGCTGGATCACCAGATCGGTGAGCTGGTTCCAGCTTGCGCGGATGGCCGCGTCTGTCTCCTCGGCGGAGGATACGTCCGTATACGGATAGAGACTGAGCAGCGTGCCGGTCGCCTCGTCGCCGGTGAAGAGCCGCTGGCCATCCGGCGTGAAGCGTGGGCGAATCCAGTTCGACGGGTAGAGGAAGTTCACGCCGTAGGTCAGGTCGGTGTAGCCGCGCAGGGCCGGGTTCAGCCCTTCGTTGCTGACCTCGATAATCGCTTCGCTCAGGTTATTGACTCCGGCCACGTTCTCGGCCACGAAGCTGATCGCGTAGCGGCCCGACGGCGCGGGCACCTTCTCGAAGGTGATGGACTGCGCGTTCATCAGTGTCAGCGTCTCGCCCAGGCTGGTGCTGGCCAGTTCGTTGTTGGCGTCCAGCGTTAACCACTGCGGCTGGAACGTGTCGCCGGACGCAACGGTAATCTCGAAGGGCTGGAGGTTGCCGCTGGCCGTCTCGTTCAGCCCCCACAACGCAGTGGATTGCCGCCGCGTCAGGTCAAACAGAAGCTGGGCTTGCAGCGGCGGATCGCCGCTGGCGGGCGTGTACAGCCCGTTGACCAGCGCCTGGTTCGGGTTGTCGCTGTTGGGGATCAGCAGGGCGTAGGTAGAGGTCGTCCCGTCGGTGAGCACCGGCACTTCGGCTTCCCAGACGAAGGTGCGCTGCGTCACGCCGTCCGACCAGTCAATGATGTTCGCGCCGCTGGCAGTCGTCGTGCGCGACACGAGGTAGTCGTAGTCCAGCACGATGCGCTCGTTCTCGCTCTTGAGGTACGTCACCGCGTAGTTGACGCGCAGGATGTCGCGCCCAGACACTTCCAGCGTCACGACCGCCGGCTGGTAGATGCTGGCTACATCGGGGTACGTGCTGAGGATGTTTACGCCGGGCGCGGTCTCAACAGTCGCCGTTGCCGTCCCGTGAAAGACATCGAGGAACTGCACCCAGCGGGCCAGTTCAGCGGGCGTTTGAGCGGGATAACGCTCGTTGTTCGCGCCCAGCTTGTAGGCTTTCTGCGTAGGCGGGAAGTAGATCGCCACGCCGTTCGACCCGTCCAGCGCCTCCACATGATCCTCGTAGACGACGAACTGGCGCACGGCCTGCATCACCCCGGAAGCCGACTGTACGATCTCTGGCGCGGGCGCGATGTCCGCTAGCAATTCCATGAAGCGGTACAGGTCTACGGACGACCAGTAGTCCTGCACCTGCGGGTCGTCGAAGCCGCCATACTGGATCGTGTTGTTGCGCGCGTCGGCGATGGCGCTGAGCGCGCGCTGCGGGTTGGCGGTGACGGTGTTCACGAAGTCGTTGAGCGCGCTGACCAGCGGCGCGCTCTGGCTCAGGTCAACCGCTGCCAGGCCATACACATCCTGATCGCCGACGACCTCGCGCAGGAAGTACATGAAGTAGTCCACCACGTGCTGCCCAAGCTGCCCGCCGTCCATCGCCGGATTGCGCACCAGTTCATCGAGGAACACGTAGAACCATCCCGCGCCCGGCTCGTTCTCCTGCGACCCAATCCCAAAGCGGGCGAAGGGGGCGATGGCCTGGTAAACCTCAAGCTGGCCCATGAGACACATGTCGAAGCCGACCACCTCGAACTGGCCGATACCTGTCTCGCTGACGATACGTTCCAGGGCGGCGACCGTATCCGGCAGCGTCACATCGCTACCGGTGTCCTCGTCGCTGGAATGGCTGGTCCACCCGCCGCCGTGATCCCACAGCACCAGCATGTATTTGTTCGCGGGATACGTCTGGATGCCCCAGATGGCAAAATCGGCGATGGTGTCGGCGCTGCCGCTGTCAAGCTCGCCGGGGCTGGAGACGACCGGCGAGGTGATCGTCTCTGGATCGTCGTCCTGCTGGACGTAGTAGCGCCGCGTCTCAGTCCAGTCGCCATCCAACGTCACATAATCGGCTGAGCGGTCAATCTGCACGACAATGTTGACCTGCGGCGATGAACCCACCGCCTCCAGCTCGTTGAGATCGGACAGCCCGGCCAACTCCAGGTTGTTGTCGGCAGCGATATGCACCAGCACCGTCCACTCGGCCACTGTTTGCATTTGCCGGGCCGGATCAACGGGAGGGCGCGGCGGGCGCAGGCGCGTCCAGTCAGCCAGCCAGGCAGCGGTGCGCTCGTAATCGGACTGCAACGCAGCAGGCGTCACAGAATGCCGCAGGGTGCTGCTCATGTCTGGCCCAGACGTATCCTGTCCGCCGGCCTGCGCTGCCGGGAATGCGGGCGCTAACAGGGTCACCGCCAGGGCGATAGCCCACAGGCCCCGAATGGTTCGTCTCATGTGCGCCATTGAGGTCGTCTCCTTGCCGCTTGCGCGGGTCTCCAGCAATCGGTGTACTAGAAGATTACTATAGATTGCACCAACCGGAAAATCGGTGATAGCGGGATAGTTCCGCGTCTACGAAACGCCGCTTCTTCAGTCGGGCAGCGTGCGCGGGAGGGGCGCTGCTTTGCTGTGCCCTGATTAGCCTCACCCCCGCTCGGCGCTGACGCGCGTCGCCGACGACCTTTGCGCACACCCCCGCGCCGAAGGGTCAACGAACAAGTTGTTGGGCAATCGTCAGAATGCCCCTATCCCCCGGCCCCTTCCCC
>CAYNHD010000412.1:0-3568 GCA_964396775.1 uncultured Thermoflexus sp.
AAGCGGGCCGACCTTGACCATCTGGGCCGACGAAGTTTCCGCGCCTGTGCTGGATGGGCTGTCCGACGCCTTCGCCGCCGAGAACGGCATCCAGATCAACGTCGTGCAGAAGGGCTTTGACGACCTGCGCAACGACTTCAAAGTGGCCGCGCCCACGGGCGAGGGGCCGGACATCCTGCTCGGCGCGCATGATTGGCTGGGCGAGTTGAATGCTAGCGGCCTGTTGGCCGAAGTATCGCTGGGCGATAAGGCGGATCTCTTTGCCCCCAACACGGTAGAAGCCTTCACCTACATCGACGGCAAGCTCTACGGCATGCCTGTTTCCGCCGAGAATGTGGCCTTCTACTACAACACTGAACTAGTGCCCGAACCCCCGACCACCTGGGATGAGGTGAAGACGCTGTCGGCCGAGTTGAAGGAAGCGGGCAACAAGTACGGCTTCCTCATCCAGGCTAACGACCCCTATCACTTCTACCCCATCCAGACGGCGTTCGGCGGCTATGTCTTCGGCAAGGACGAGAGCGGCGCCTGGAACCCGGAAGACGTAGGCATAACCAGCGAGGGCACGATCGCCGCCTTCAACTGGCTTGACAGCATGTATAAGGAGGGGTTGCTCGAGGCCGGGGCCAACATCGACAGCGGCCTGCTGCTCTCCGCCTTCCAGAACGGCGACGCCGCCATGGTGATCAGCGGGCCGTGGGCGCTCAGCGGCTTCCGCACCGCGGGCGTGCCCTATGCCGTCGCTCCCATCCCCTCAGCCGAAGGCCCCGGACGTCCCTTCTTGGGCGTGCGCGGCTTCATGATCAACGCCTTCAGCCAGAATCAACTGCTGGCCCAGACCTTCCTGCAGCAGATCGTCGCCACAGAAGAGACCCTGAAGGCTATCTACGACCGTGACCCGCGGCCGTCGGCCTTCCTGCCGCTGGCGGAGGTCATCGAGGATGTCGACCTGTTGGCCTTCATGGAAGCCGGCGCTGTCGGCGACCCCATGCCCAACATCCCGGAGATGAACTCCGTCTGGAAGGCGTGGGGCGATGCCATGGAACTGGTCAGCAACCAGACACAGGCTCCGGAGGAGGCTCTGACCAACGCCCAGGCCCAGATCGAAGCCGCCATCGCAGGGCAATAAGCCATGTCCAGCTTAACCCGGACCGAAGCGGGGGGCGCGCCTGCGCCCCCCGACGCCAAAGCCGCCAACATGCCCTCGCTGCTGCTGCGCATGGGCGTGTTGGCCTTCATCGACGCCATCACTATCTGGCTGGTCTATGGGTTTCTGGCCGACGGCAACTTCTTCCTCGCCATCGTGCTTGCCGCCGTCACCATCTGGCTGAACGTCGTCTTCCTCAGCGACCGTTATTACCCCTTGCGTTGGATCTCGCCCGGCATGGCGCTGATGGCTCTGATGGTCGTCTATCCCATCCTCTTCACCATCGGCGTTTCCTTCACCAACTACGGCTCCGGCCATCTGGTGACCAAGCAACTCGCTGTCCGGCAGATCGAGTCGCAGACCTATCTGGCCGCAGACTCGCCCATCTACTCCTGGGCGGCGTATCAGAACGCGGCCGGCGACTATCTGCTCTGGCTGACCGACCCCGATACCGGCGCGGCGTTCATCGTCACGCCCGGCGAGGAGCCGGTCGAACGCAGCGGCGACCCGCCTGCGCAGATGGACGGCTACACCCAGATCCCCATGAACCAGATCTTCCCCCATCTGGGGCCGCTCTCGGCGCTGGTTTTCGGCGTACCGCCGGACAGCGCCTTCCGCGTGAGCCAGCAGGTCATGGGGCAGGCCGCGCAGTATGAGCAGAAGTACATCTACGATGCCGCACAGGATGCGATGATCGACCAGGAGACCGGCGCAGTCTTCCGCAACGTCAACGGCACGTTCACATCGGACAGCGGGCAGACGTTGTCGCCCGGGTTCGCCTCGACGCGCGGCGTGTACAACTACGTGCGCCTCGCCACCGATGCCGGCCTGCGCTCCACCTTCCTCGGCGTCTTCGTGTGGACGATCATCTTCGCCACGCTCAGCGTCTTGCTCACCTTCTCGCTGGGCATGTTCCTGGCGATCAACTTCGACGTGCCCGAGATGCCCTTCAAACGCACGCTGCGCACCCTGCTGCTGATTCCCTACACGATCCCCGCTTTCGTGGCGGTCCCTGTTTGGGTCGGCTTGCTCAACCCGCAGTTCGGCGTGATCTCGGCCGGCATCCGCAACCTGCTCGGCATCGCGCCGCCCTGGTTCTCGGACCCATACTGGGCCAAGGCGGGCATCCTGCTCATCCAGCTTTGGCTGGGCTTCCCCTATATGTTCGTCGTCATCACCGGCGCGCTGCAAACCCTGCCGCCGGATATCTATGAGGCTGCCGACCTGGACGGGGCCGGGCCGTGGGCCAAGTTCCGCCGGATCACCCTGCCTCTGCTCTTGATCACGGTCGGCCCGCTGCTGGTGGCGTCCTTCGCCTTCAACTTCAACAACTTCACCGTCATCGACCTCTATAGCCAGGGTGGGCCGCCCATTCCCAACGTACCCACGCCCGTCGGCCATACCGACATCCTGGCCACCTACACCTATCGCATCGCCTTCGGCTCTACCGGCGTCTCGGACTATGGATACGCCTCGGCCATCACGGTGATGATCTTCATCATGCTCATCATCATCACCATGTTCCAGTTCCGCTTTACGACGATGCTGGAGGAAAGGGGCGAAAATGTCTGAGCCAAAGCCAAGTGCACGCTTTACCACGTCGGTCGGCTCAATTCGCCGCCGCAAGCGTATGACGCTCATCTGGCGGCTGGCGCTGGCCGCGGCCGCGCTCACCTTCGCCCTCTTCCCGGTGCTCTGGGTCTTCTCAGCGTCGATCAACCCGACCAACTCGCTGGTGGGCCAGCCGTTGATCCCGGACAACCCGACCTGGGACAACTACCGCAAGCTGTTCACCGATCCGGTCAACCCGTTCCCGCGCTGGTATCTCAACTCGCTCATCCTGGCTGTGCTGGTTACGGTCGTGGGGACGGCGATGACCACGCTGGCGGCCTACTCGTTCTCGCGGTTCCGCTTCGGCTCGCGGCGCGCCTTGTTGCAAGCAGTGCTGCTGATCCAGGTCTTCCCTAACTTCCTCAACATGGTGGCCCTGTTCCTGATTTTGCAGCAGATCGGGGCACGCATCTCCCTGTTCGGCCTGAACACCTATGGCGGGCTGTTGCTGGTCTATTGGGGCAGCACGCTGGGGGCCAACACCTGGCTCACGAAGGGCTACTTCGATTCCATCCCGCGCGACCTGGACGAGGCCGCCATGGTCGACGGAGCTTCGCCGTGGCAGACCTTCACACGCGTGCTCTTGCCGCTGGTGCAGCCGATTCTGGTTGTGGTCGGCCTGCTGACCTTCATCGCCACCTATTCGGAGTATGTGCTGGCAAAGGTGCTTCTGACCGACAAGCAGATGTACACGCTGGCGGTCGGGCTTAATGCGATGGTGGCGAACCAGTTCGCGCAGAGTTGGGGCGTGTTCAGCGCCGGCGCGCTGCTGGCCTCGCTGCCTACGTTGGTGTTGTTCCTCTTCTTCCA
>CAYNHD010000413.1:0-3568 GCA_964396775.1 uncultured Thermoflexus sp.
CCCGCTCGGCGCTGACGCGCCTCGCCGCCCCCTCTCCACGACGTGGAGAGGGGGTAAACCGAATGCAGCGAGGCGGGGGGTGAGGCTAACAGGGCACAGCCGGGCAGTGTCCCTTGCAGGGGCGGGTGTTGAAACCCGCCCACATTCTTGTTCCCATCGTGAGATTGCTCCCCCCTTCGCCCCTGTTGACAGAACGCCGCGCCGCACTACAATTAGGTGACGGTTCGTATACCATTAAACGATGCGTATACCCATTGGGTAGATGGCCCGAAGGTGCAGCCGTGCCCCGACGCCCGACGCGCCATGTGCGGCGCAAAGCCGCCACGCACCAACGCCTGATTGACGCCGCGCGCGATCTGATCAGCGCGCACGGCTACGGCCAGGTGGACATCCTCACCATCACCGAGCGCGCCGACGTGAGCAAGGCGACGTTCTACAAGCATTTCGCCAATAAAGAAGCCTGCGTGCGCGAGTTGATGCAGCAGGGCTTCGACGCGCTGGTGGCCGAGATCGTCAGCACGCCGCGCGCCCATCCCTTCGATCCGGCCTGGGTCAAGGGCAGCTTTGAGCGTGCCTTTCGCTGGGCGCAGGACAACCACGAGCTGATGCTGATCATGGTCGGCGGCGCGGCCTCCACCCAGCTTAACGCCTTTGGCCGCCAATACCTGGCGGCGATGGTCGAGCGCACGCTCATCAGCGAGTTTCCCCAGCAGACCCTGACGGCCCTGATCCCTGCGCACGTCGTGGCGCAGATTGTCAGCGGCATGATGATCCAGTTGCTCGGCTGGTGGCTGGAAAACGACACCGGCTACACGGCGACCGATCTGGCCGGGTTCATGCTCATCGCGCTACAGCGCGGCATCACCGCTCAGCAGGCTGTCGCTTCCAGCATCTCGGAGGCTTCCGCATGATCTTCGAATACCTGGGACGTTTTGCCACCCGCTACCGCATTCCGATCATCGTCGTCTGGGTGGCCGCGGCGGCGATTGTCACCCTGACCGCGCCCGACATGGCCGATGTGGCCAGCTCGGACCTGGCCGACTTCCTGCCCGCTGATGCCCCGTTCAAACACGCCAGCGCCCTGTACGGGGAATTGTTCCCCGGCGACAACGCTGAGGGCAACTCGGTCATCGTCTTCGACGCCCGCCAGTCCGCCGAAGGGGTGCTGAACCCGGGCGCTGTTTCGTTCGAGGCGCAGCTTGACACCGAGGCCGGGCGCTTTATCCGCGCCTTCACCGACTGGGCGAGCGGCGACGAAGCGCCAGAAGTGTTCAGCACGGTGACCTCGCCCAGCCAGTCCCCGGCGCTGGCCGCGCTGCTGGTGGCGGGAGAGACAAGCGCCGACCCGCATCTGATCAATCAGATCGCTCTGGTGCGCGTCAACATGACCGAAACCGCCACCGAGCCGCCAGCCATCGCCGCCATGCAGGAGATTGACGCCTGGCTGGAAGCGCACCGCCCGCCGTCGGTGCACGCCTACCAGACTGGAGCCAATCCACTCGTCTATAACACCAGCGAATCAGTCATCACCAGCGCCGACCGTGCCATCTGGGTGACGGTGGTGCTGGTGATCTTCATCCTGCTGGCCGTCTACCGCTCGCCGGTCAGCCCGCTCATCCCGCTGTCGGCGGTGACGCTCGCCTTCCTGATCACGCGCGGGATCGTCGGCTGGCTGGGCGCGACTCACCTGACGATCACCACCTACGCCAACGTGCTGCTGATTACCGTGATGTACGGTGCGGGCACGGACTACTGCCTCTTCCTGATCAGCCGCTTCCGCGAAGAAATGGCCGATCATCCCGGCGTCGAGGCGGCCACAGCCCACACCGTGCACCGCGTCGGCGAGACGATCACCAGCAGCGCCGGCACGATCTTCGTCGGCTTCATGGCTATGGTCTTCGCCGAGATGGGCATCTTCAACACGACCGGCCCGGCGTTGGCGCTAGGCATCGTCATGTCGCTGCTGGCCGGGCTGACGCTCGTCCCGGCGCTGCTGGCGACGCTCGGCGACCGGGCGTTCTGGCCCCGGCAAGCCACGCATCGCGGCCAGGGGCGGCTCTACGCGGTAACCTCCAAGTGGGTCAGCACGCGCCCGCTGGTGGTCATCCTGGTCATCGTCGCCCTGATGATGCCGCTGTCGGTCTACGGCCTGAACCAGCACGTGACCTACGACCTGCTCGATGATCTGCCGGACGACAAGCCGCTTGTCACCGGTTTTCTGCTGCTGCAGGACAGCCTGGGTGCGGGCAACACCATGCCGCTGACCGTCGTCGTGACCGGGCGCGACCCTGACCGCATCGCCGCCGACATCGTGCACCTCAGCGACGAGATCGCGGCGCTCGACGGCATCTTCGACGTGCGCGCCCTGGATGACCCGCTCGGCCAGGGGTACGCTGAGCTGCACGACGTGCTGCACGTCAGCGCGCAGCTTCGCCTGGCGCTGGGCATGATCGGCGACGCCGGGCAGATGAGCGCGCTGGCCCCGGAGCAGATCGGCGCGGCGCTGGCCGGGATGCAGAGCTATGTAGACCTGCTGGCCGGGCGTTTCCCGGAGGTAGCCGACGACCCGAACCTGGTTGCGATCCGCGACCTGCTCGCCAACCCGCTCCAGCTCCTCACCCGCCAGGACGACCTGGCCGCCGCCGTCGAAGGACTGGCGACTCGCTTCGAGTCGGTGGACGAGCCATACCTGATGCCCACCGCGCTGATTGATCTGCTGGCGGGCCTGCCAGCGACCGGCGACGGGCTGGAGCCGGCGCAGGCCGGGCAGCTTGCGACGACCTACCTGGCGGCGGAGAACACCGCCTTCAAGCTGGATGTCGTCCTGTCCGTCTCGCCGAGCAGCGACGCCGCGCTGGACACCGTGGGCGAGATTCGCCGCGTGCTCAAAGGTTACCAGGACAGCGGCGAGGCCGTGGTCAGCGGCGGCTCGGCGGTCAACGCCGACATCCGCGACACGATGAACCGCGACCTGCTGCGCGCCATCGGTTTTGTGCTGCTGGGCATTTTCATCGTGCTGCTGCTCATGCTGCGCAGCCTGATCGCCCCGCTCTACCTGATCGGCACGGTGGTGCTGTCGTTCACCTTCACCCTGGGGCTGACCAACCTGGTCTTCAAGACGCTGCTCGGCGTGGCCGGGCTGACCTGGTACGTGCCGTTCTTCTCCTTCGTCTTCCTGGTGGCGCTGGGCATTGACTACAGCATCTTCCTCTTCGGGCGCATCAAGGAAGAGGTCGGCTATCACGGGCTGCGCGAGGGCGTGCACGTCGCCGTCGCCACGACCGGCGCGATCATCACCTCGGCGGGGATCATTCTCTCCGGCACGTTCGCCGCGCTGCTGACCGGCGAGGTAGCCGGGCTGCTGGAGATCGGCTTCGCGGTGGCGGTCGGCGTGCTGATTGACACCTTCGTGGTGCGCACGGTGCTCGACCCGGCGCTGGCCGCCCTCTTTGGCCGCTGGACGTGGTGGCCGGGCGGCGTGCCCCAGGCCCGACCCCGGCGCTCACCCCGCACCCCCGCGCCCGAAGCGGGCGGCTGAGTAGATTCTCCAATTCGAATTTCGAAATCT
>CAYNHD010000414.1:0-3563 GCA_964396775.1 uncultured Thermoflexus sp.
TGGCGGCGGGCTACACGGTCATCGTCGCCGCCGAGAGCGTGATCAAGCCCTGGCTCGATGAGACGCTGCTGGCCGAAGCCAACGGGCGCGACGACGCGACGCTGGCCGCGCTGCGCGTCGTAGGAGCGGTGCCGTTCCTGGTCGGTGTGCTGCTGCTGTTCAAGGTCTCGCCGCGCCTGGCCCCGGTCGGCAACCTG
Source organism: uncultured Thermoflexus sp. (assembly GCA_964396775.1). Taxonomy (GTDB): domain Bacteria; phylum Chloroflexota; class Anaerolineae; order Aggregatilineales; family Aggregatilineaceae; genus UBA2029. The sequence goes on from CAYNHD010000414.1 coordinate 198, forward strand.
GGCCTCGTCTTCGTGATCGCCGTCGGCGTGGCCGTGGCCATCGCCGGGGCGGTGGCCGGGACGATTGTCCCGCTGGCGCGGGCGGCGGGCGAGTCGGTCGGTGAGGACACGGCGGATGGGCTGGTCATCCTGGTGGGGGTGATCACCACGCTGATCTACTTCCAGTTCTTCGCCGTCGCCCGGCGCGGCGCAGTGCGAAGGCCGCGCTCGCTGCGCGGGCTGAGCGCGGTCGGGCAGGTCTTCGTGACGGTCACGCTTGGCGCGCTCTACGCCGGGGCCATCCTGACCAGCCTGACCATCTTCAGCGACGTGGTGCGCGCGCAGTTGGAATTCATCCTCGACCGGTTGGGGGGCTGATGGCGCATGGGCGTTGAGCACGTCAATTCCATCCTGGTGGCCGATCTCGGCAGCGTCCACACCCGCTTGGCCCTGATTGACCTGGTGGAGGGGCAGTACCGCCTGATCGCCTCGGCGCGGTCGCGCACAACCGCCGAGCCGCCGCTGGGCCGGGCCAGCCTGGGCCTGGATCGCGCCGCGCAGCGCATGTCCGAGTTGATCGGGCGGCGCATCGTGGACGAGCACGGCGACGGCCTGTTCCTGATGCCGGAGAGCGAGGGGCACGGCGTGGATGCTTTCCTGGCGACCGGCAGCGCGGGCCGCCCGATGCGCGTCTTCCTGGTCGGCCTCACGCCAGAGCTAAGCCTGGCCAGCGGCGCGCGCGTCCTCGCCAGCAGCTTCATCACCGTGACGGGGATGCTCTGCCCTGACGACCTGCGCCCGGAAGAAGCGCAGATCAACGCCCTGCTGGGCGGCGAGCCGGACGTGATCCTGATCACCGGCGGGACGGACAAGGGCGCGGACGACATTCTGCTGGCGCTGCTAGGCCGCGTGGCGCGGGCGCTGAGCCTGATCCGGCGCGGGACGATGCCGGTGGTGCTCTTCGCCGGCAACCAGGCGCTGCGCGCGCACGTCAAGGCGCTGTTCAGCCCCTATACAACGGTGTTCACGGCGCGCAACGTGCGCCCGACGCTGGATGAGGAGCAGCTTGTCCCCGCGCAGATCGAGCTGGCGCTGGTCTACGACGAGTTCCGCACGCGCAGCCCCGGCGGGTTCGAGGCCGTGGGGCGCTCCAGCCAGGTGGGGGTGGTGCCCACCGTGCAGGGGACGATCAGCACCGTGCGTTACCTGAGCGCGCTGCCTTCGCCGGGCATCGGCCCGCTGTGTGTGGACGTGGGCAGCGCCAACAGCTTTCTCGTGGCGGGCGTGCATGGGCAGCCCCATCACGTGGTGCGCACCGACCTGGGCGTGGGGCACAGCTTCCCGGCGGCCCTGCAAGCGGTGACGGTCAGCCGTCTGCGGCGCTGGCTCCCGGCGGAGGTCGGCGAGGACGCGCTGTGGGACTACGCCTGCAACAAGCAGCTTCGCCCGGCGACGATTCCCGCCACGCTGGAGGAACTGCTCATCGAGCAGGCGCTGGCCCGCGAGATTGTGCGCGCCCTGGTGAGCAGCGCGCGCCCGGACTGGGGGCAGGGAGACGGCCAGGTGCTGCCGCCCTTCGGCCCGCTGATCGGGGCGGGGGCCATCCTCACCGAAGCGCCGCATCCGGGCGTGGCGGCCATGCTGCTGCTCGACGCGCTGCAACCGGTCGGGCTGGCCGATTTGCGCCTCGACCCGCACAACCTGATCGCGGCACTGGGCGTGGTCGCCTACCTCAAGCCGGTGGCGACCGTGCAGGCGCTGGAAGCAGGCGGCCTGGTCGAGCTAGGCACGGCGTTTTGCCCGCTGGGGCGCGTCAAGGTTGGGCGCAAGGCCATGTCGGTCGAGATTCGCCAGCCGGGGGAGCAGATCATCCGCCACACGGTACGCGGTGGCGAGCTGTGGCTGGCCCCGCTGACGGCGGGGACGCGCGTCGAGGTCGTGGTGCGGCTGGGGCGCGGCCTGTCCATTGACGGGCGGCGGCGCATCAAGCGGCGGCTGGTCGCCGGGGCCGCCGGCCTGATCTTCGACGCGCGCGGGCGACCGCTGGCCCTGCCGCGCGGCGCGGAGCGCGCTCGCCGCCTGACCGCCTGGCTCAAGGCGGCGATGGGCGGGCGGCTGCCCGAAGCAGCCCCCGTCGCCGACGACGCGGAACTTCGCCCCGCTCCGCAAGACCTCGCCGCGCCTGACTCCGACGCGCGCCTGGCGGTGCTGGTGGGGTCTTCTGCCTGGGACGAGGAGGAGGCGGATGCCCTACTACCCTGAGACGACCGTGATCAAGGGCCTGGCCCGCGTGACGCGCGAGCGGCGGCTGCCGCCGGGCGTGGTGCACCGCCGGACGACCGTCGGGCCGGGGGCGCAGGTCAGCGCGGTCACTGTCGTGCTGCAAGGGGACGCACTGCGCGCGTACCATATCCTGGACGTAGCGCGCGCCCTCCGGCTGCGCAAGGCCAGCCCGCAGCAGGTCGCCGATCTGATCACCGTCGCCCCGGATCGGCGCGTGCGCCTGGGGCAGGAACTGGCCGCGCGTGGGCGCGGCAAGCGCGCGCAAACGCTGCTCTCGCCGGTGGACGGCGAGGTGGTCAGCGTGGACGATGGGCAGATCATCATCCAGGCGAGCGAGCGGGCGGTGGAGGTTCTGGCCAGGATACCGGGCGAGGTCGAGTCCGTCGAGAACGACATCGTGCGTATCAGCGGCGTGAGCGCGGTCATGCAGTGTGCCTGGGGCAACGGGCGCTTCTTCTTCGGGGGGTACCAGTTCCTGCCCGAAGCAGGCTTCGCCGCGCTGCGCACGCTCGACCCGACCATCTCGCCCTATCGCGCCAAGATGATCATCAGCCCGCTGCCCATCGAACGGGCCGATCTGCTGCTGGCCCAGCGCCAGGACGCGGCGGGCGTCGTCGCGCCGAGCATGTCGGCCAGCTTGCGCGAATTCGCGTTGGGGCTTACATTCCCAGTTATACTGACGGAGGGCTTCGGACGCCGCCAGCCGACGGCGCTGATCTACCGCCTGTTGCAGAGTAACATAGGGCGGCAGGCCGCCTTCGACGCGGCAACGCCAGACCACTGGCGGTGGGAGCGCCCGGAGATCGTGCTGCCGTTGCCTGCGGGCGGCACCTTCCCAGAGACGCCCTCCCTGACGCGGGCACTGGCCGTGGGGGCCAGCGTGCGGCTGACGCGCGCGCCGTGGGATGGCATTCTGGCCGAGGTCGTCGCGCTGCCCCCGACGCCCCAGGCCCTTGACAACGGCCTGCGGACACCCTGTGCCAGGGTGCGCCTGCCGAACAACCGTGAGGTGTTGGTGCCGCTGGCTAATCTGGAGCTACTCGGCTAGGGCGTGTTATGCACTTTTCAACCCCTATCCCCCGGCCCCTTTCCCCGCAAGCAGGG
>CAYNHD010000415.1:0-3550 GCA_964396775.1 uncultured Thermoflexus sp.
GGGGAGGGGGCCAGGGGGAGGGGCATTGTGCCCATACCACGCACCCGGAAGCCTTACCTTGACGCGCATGGGGCGTGCTGCAATACGCCCCTACGGGTGGCCTTCCGCGCAGGCAGAAGTTCCCTCTCCGCAACGCAGTGGGGATGAGGTCAACCAGGGCTACGCCTCTTTTTCAGGCGGAATTCACACGCGCCGCTTGGAGCAGCCTTCGCCCGCGCATACAATCTAGAGAGGTGAGACGTGAGTCCGGAGTCATGAGTCAGGAGGATGACACACCCCGGACTCCTGCCTCCAGACTCACCACCAACAACCAATGACCAACAACCAACCACCGACGACCCACCACCATGATCGAGACCTTCGAGCTATGCAAGGACTTCAAGGACTTCCGCGCCGTTGACCGCGTAACGTTCACGGTCATGCCGGGGACGATCTTCGCCATGCTGGGGCCGAACGGCGCGGGCAAGACGACGACCGTGCGGATGCTCACCTCGATCCTCAAACCGACGGCGGGCTGGGCGCGCGTGGCCGGTTATGATGTGGTCGCCCAGCCGACGGCGGTGCGCGCGTTGGTGGGCGTGCTCACCGAGCAGCACGGCCTCTACGAGCGCATGAAGGGCGAGGAATACCTCGACTTCTTCGCGCGCATCTACGACCTGCCGCCCGAAGTCCGGCGGCGACGCCCGCGCCAGTTGATGGAGCACTTCGGCCTGGGCGACGCGCTCGACAAGCGGCTGGGCGAGTACTCGAAGGGCATGAAGCAGAAGCTGGCCCTGGTGCGGGCCATGCTGCACGACCCGCCCGTGCTGCTGCTCGACGAGCCAACCTCGGCGATGGACCCGCAGAGCGCCAAGCTGGTGCGCGAGGCGATCAAAGAGCTACGCCGCGAGGAGCGCACCATTGCCATAACCACCCACAACCTGATCGAAGCCGAAGACTTGGCCGATCACATCGCCGTCATTCGCCAGGGGCGGATCATCGCGCACGGCACCTTCGCCGAGCTTTCGGGGCGCTTCGTCGGCGCGCCGCTGATGGAGCTGCGCCTGACGCGACACCTCAACGGGGCGATTGACACCCTGCGCGAGATGGTCACCATCGTTGAGACGGGCGATTGCTGGTTGCGCTACCGCACGCCCGACCCGGCGCTGACCAACCCCCAGGTGATCCGCCGCCTGACCGGGGCCGGGCTGGACATTGTGACGCTGAGCGAGGTCTCGCGCACGCTCGAAGACGTGTACCTGCAGATCGTCGCCGAGGACGAAGGGACGGCTTCACATGGCCAGCCTGAGTGAGCGCATGACGCAGGACAGAGTCCCGCTCGTCGAGCCGGACGGCCAGTGGAGCCGGGCGGCAGTCGCTCGCACGCTGCGCCACGCCCTGATCATCACCCGCCGTGAGGTACGCGACAGCCTGCGCGACTGGCGGATCATGACCCCCATCTTCCTGCTGACGCTCATCTTCCCGCTGCTGGCCAATGAGATGACGCGCATCTTCACCGGCTTCTTTGAGGACAACGGCGCGGAAGACCTGTTGCCGTCGCTGCTGCCGCTCATGCCGATGATCGTCGGCTTCTTCCCCGTGTCCATTTCGCTGGTCATCGCCCTGGAGACGTTCGTCGGCGAAAAGGAGCGGCGCAGCCTGGAGCCACTGCTCTCTACCCCGCTGACCAACACGGAACTGTACCTGGGCAAGTCGTTCGCGGCCATGCTGCCGCCGTTGCTGGCCAGCTACAGCGGCATGGCCATCTACATGGGCGCGCTCATCCTGGGCGAGCAGCAGTGGCGTCCGGCCCCGCTGCTCGTCGTGCAGATCGTGCTGCTGACCACAGCCCAGGCGCTGATGATGGTCACCGGGGCGGTCGTCGTCTCCAGCCAGACCACCTCGACGCGCGCCGCCAACCTGCTGGCCAGTTTCATTATCATCCCCATGTCTCTGCTGGTCATGCTGGAAGCGACGATCATGGTGCAGCCGCACCGCCGCTCTTTGCTGTGGGCGATCATGGCCGGCGTGCTGGTCGCGGTGATCCTGCTGGTGCGCATGGGCGCGCGCCTCTTCAACCGCGAGGAATTGCTGGGCCGCGCGCTGGATCAGCTCAACCTGCGCTGGATCGGGCGCACGTTCTGGCAGGGCGTGCGCGGCCCGGCGGGGGAAGCCTTCTCGCTGCGGCGCTGGTACCGGCGGAGTGTGTTCCCCGCCGCATGGGGTCTGCGCGGGAGCGCCGCCGTCGTGCTGATCTGCGTGACCGGTGCGTTCGTGGGCGGCTGGATCGCGGCGGGGCAGTGGCGCATCCCGCTCGACCAGTTCGCCGCCAACGACAAGACGCTGCTGGATAACCTGCGCTCCTGGTTCGACCTGGGCCAGGACAACCCGCACCTGGTCGTCCTGGCGCTGGCGCAGAATGCCCGTGTGCTGCTGGCGGCGACGCTGCTGGGCATGTTCACCTTTGGGGTGATGGGGCTGGTGCTGGTCGCCGTGCCGTTTGGCATCCTGGGCTTCATCCTGGGCCAGGTGACGATAGCCGGCCTCAGCCCGCTGCCGTTCCTGCTGGCTGTGATCCCGCACGGTGCGCTGGAGATTCCGGCGATTGTGCTGGCTGGGGCGGCGGCGCTGCGCCTGGGCAGCGTGGTCACGCGCCCGCCCGCCGACCTGACCGCCAGCGAAGCGTGGCTGGCGGCGGCGGCGGACGTGGTGAAGATTGGGGTGGGGCTGGTGCTGCCGCTGCTGGTGCTGGCGGCGTTGCTGGAAGTGACGCTCACGCCGCGCGTCGTCGAATTTGTCTTAACGCTGTGATCCGTGCTATACAGGGGGGCGTCTTGCCATATGCCCCTGCGCCGGGTTCTCGCTGACGGTTGAGGGCACCTCCACAGGACACGCGATGGCCCGTCTGATCATCCTCGGCTCGGCGGCAGCGGTCTCGGACGCCGAGCACGATAACACGCATTTTGTGCTGCAAGGCGATCACGACCGGGCCGTGCTGGTGGACTGCGGCTCGAACCCCCTGAGCAAGCTGGCTCAGCATGACATCGGCCCTGACGACCTGACCGACCTGATCCTCACGCACTTCCACCCCGATCACGTCTACGGCGTGCCCATCCTGCTGATGCAGTTGTGGCTGGTGGGGCGGCGCAGGGCGCTGGATGTCTATGGGCTGCACCACTGTATGCAGCGTTTCGAGCACATGCTCGACGCCTTCATGGTCAACACCTGGCCCGATTTCTTTGAGGTGCGCGTCCACCGCCTGGCCGAGCAGCCCGACGTGCCCCTGCTGGACAGCGACGCCTTCCACATTCGCGCCTGGCCGACGCGACACTTCATCCCGACGGTTGGGCTGCGCGTGGAGGTCAAGTCGTCCGGCCAGGTCATCGCCTATTCGGGCGACACCGAGCCGATCCCCCACATCATCACCCTGGCCCGCGACGCCGACCTGCTGCTACACGAGGCCGCCGGTGAGGGCTTCGGCCATTCGAGCGCGGCGCAGGCGGGCGAGGTAGCGACGCTGGCTGGCGCGCGGCGGCTGGCGCTGGTGCACTATCCGGTGGGCGACGCCGAT
>CAYNHD010000416.1:0-3544 GCA_964396775.1 uncultured Thermoflexus sp.
GGGGGATTGAGGGGGTGAGGCGGAGCGTATGGCCATGCGCCCCTACGGGGGTGCAGTAGAGCAACGCTCCTGCCGCCTCACTACCAAGATAGCGGGCGAAATCGTCCGGCAACCAGAACAAAAAAGGACCGCTGAGCGGTCCTACATCTGAGCTGGACGGGTGGGGGAGAGATGCTCTAGGGTAAGCGGGATTGGGGCCGGGAGCATTTCCAACTCAAATGCACCCCTCATTGTAATGCTCTGATGTTACGCGCGCCATTACAATCGGCGCTGGCCGGGCGTCGTGCGCCTGCCTTTGCCCTCATCCCCCGCCCCCTTCTCCCTCCAGGGAGAGAAGGGAAGCAAGGCACAGAGTTTCCCCTCGCCCCGTTGAGGGAGAGGGGTGCAGGGGTGAGGGGGTCTCCACACACGCTCTAAAGCACCGCTTCAATACGCTCCAGCAACAGGCGAGTCGAGAAGGGCTTGATGATGTAGTCGTTCGCCCCGGCCTCCAGCCCAGCCTCGATATCGGCCTGCTGGCCGCGCGCGGAGATCAAGATCACAGGTGGGGCTGCGTCGCCATAGGCGCGCTTGACTTGCTGGCAGATCTCCAAGCCACTGGCACCCGGCAGCATGATATCGAGCAGCAACACATCATGTTTCTGCTCCAGCGCGTGTGCCAGGGCGTCGTCACCGTTCTCGAACGGGGTGACGAGGTACCCGGCGGATTCCAGCCGGCGCTGGATGAGGCGCAGGATATGAACTTCGTCCTCAGCCACCAGGATTGTGATCATGATGCCCCTCGCGTTTGGCCCCCCTCAGCCCATCCCTGGCAGCAACAATCAGCGCAGGACGCGCAAGTGTGCTTCTGCCAGCCTTTGCCTGCTGCGACCGGTTTTGAGTGCTGCCATGCTCCCTTTTACCCAAACGCGCTGCCTGCTGGCATCGCGCACGGCCATAATTGTACCACTTTCGTAGAAATCCGTGTGAGTCCTGTAGCGGGGAGGCGATGAACCTGCATCAGCGGGGTCAACGGCATGAGGTTGATCCTGTTCGCGGCAGGGCAACGCCCCTAGAGCGTGTTATGAACTCCACGCGCCCGGCGCAGCAGGAAGCGCGCAACGCCAGGTGCGGCGCATTGACCCCACCCTGTGGCCCCTCCCCGCCAGCGGGGAGGGGCAAATCGCTCCCCTTTCCCTGCTTGCGGGGAAGGGGCTGGGGGATAGGGGTTGAAAGTGCATAACACGCTCTACCTGGCGGGTTTCGCGGATGGCTCTTCAGAAGGCGTGCGCGGGGACGCAGGGACGCTCGCCTGGGCGCGCTCAGCGAGCGTGAAGCAGTAGCCTACGCCGCGCGCGGTCAGGATGTACTGGGGGCGGCGCGGGTTCGGCTCCACTTTGCGACGCAGACGGTGCATGTGCACGCGCAGCGTGTCTTCATAGACGTTCTGCCCCGGCCACACACGGCTGAGCAGCACGCGCGCGGGCACTGTCTGCTCGGCGCTGCGCAGCAGAATGTGCAGGATGTTGGCTTCAATGGGCGTCAGGGGAAAGGTACGCTTGCCTGCATAGAGCACGCTCTGGCCAAAGTCCACCGCCAGCCAGTCGTCAATGCGCGTGATGCGGCTCTGCGGTTCGGGCAGGCTGGGGATGCGGCTGAGGACGCGGTAGATGCGCGCAGTCAGCTCGCGCATGTCGAACGGCTTGCGCACGTAGTCCTCGGCGTACTGCTGCAATCCCTTAACAACGGTCTCAGTCTCTTTGTGCCCGGAGATGAAGATGATCGGCACATCGCCCAGCGCCTTGAGCTGGCTGCTCAGCGTGAAGCCGTCCATATCGGGCAGGCCGAGATCAATCAGGGCCAGGTGCGGCAGCCCGTGCTGCCGGATGTACTGCAGGAAAGCGGCGGCGCTGGCAAAAGTGATCGTCTGATAGCCCTCCGCCTCCAATCCGTCGCGGATCAGATCGGCCAGCGCCTGATCATCGTCCACGACGGCCACACGCCACTGGTCGTAATGGTTCACGATAAGCCACCTTCACTTGGTGCGAGTCGCGGGTCGGTGCCCCCATTTGCCAGGCCGATCCGGGCCGTGCTAAGATAGCCCCCACAAGCCGGGCCACTGCGCCCCCCAGTGTAGCACACTCTGCCATTTTGCCTAGCAGGTGGGCAGGTCGGGTGCATGCAAAGGTTGTCAGCGACTCGCTTGACACCGGGCGGGATGAAGTCCCGTAGGGGCGTATTGCAATACGCCCCTACCTGACGGCTTTTGCGCGCACCCAGGCAGGGGCAGTACAGCCGGCGTGTTATCGTTCATTGGCTTATGAGTCTGGAGTCCGGAGTTCGGAAGCGCGCTTTCATGACTCCTGACTCGTCACTAGCGCACCCCAAAGGCCATGCCCAGCCTGCACACCGCCCGCCTCGCCCGCCAGCGCCGCCGTCGCCGCCGCGACCAGGGGCTGACGGCGCCGCGCCTGCTGCGCTGGGCCATTGTCGCGGCGGTCGTCCTGACCGTGCTGCTGGTCGTCCTGGTCGCCGGGACTGCGGCGGCGTTCGTCGCCATCTACGCCCACTACGCCCGCCAGCTTCCCCCCGCCGAGCGCATCACCGCCGCCGAGGAAGAAGCCTTCCTGACCAGCGTCTTCTACGACCGGTCGGGCGGCACGGTGCTCTACGAGGTGATAGACCCCACTGGCGGAGACCGCCGCTGGCTCTCGGTGGAGCAGATTCCGCAGTATTTCCTGGACGCGACGGTCGCCATCGAGGACGCCTCGTTCTACGCCAACCCCGGCTTCGACCTGCGCGGCATAGCCCGCGCCCTGTGGAGCAACCTGACCGGCGGGCAGTTTCAGGGCGGCAGCACGATCACCCAGCAGCTTGTGCGCAACGTGCTGCTGGACGAGGCCGAGCGCCGCGCCATCAGCTACGACCGCAAGGTGAAGGAAGTCATCCTGGCGACGGAAATCTCGCGCCTGTACAGCAAGGCGCAGATTCTCGAATGGTACGTCAACACCAACTTCTACGGCGGCTGGGCCTACGGCATCGAGGCGGCGGCCCAGCAGTATTTCAGCAAGCCCGCCCGCGACCTGACCCTGGCCGAAGCGGCGATGCTGGCCGCCATCCCGCAGTACCCGCTGCAAAACCCGATTGACAACCCCCAGGCGGCCAAGCTGCGCCAGGAGATCGTGCTGCAAACAATGGTCGCCGAGGGCTACATCAGCCAGGAACAGGCCGACGCCGCCATGCAGGAGCCGCTCATCGTGCGGCCCTTCGCCGAACGCTATGGCATTGTGGCCCCGCACTTCTCCACCTATGCGCGGGCCGAAGCCGAAGCGATCCTCAACGACCTGGGGCTGGACGGCTCGCGTCTGGTCACGCGCGGCGGGCTGCGCGTCTATACCACGCTCGACCTCGACTTGCAGCTTCAGGCGGAGTGCGCCGCCCGCGCCCAGGTGATGCGCCTGGACGGGAACGACCCGACCGTCACGCCCAACACCAGCGCCGGGACGCCGTGCGCCGCCGCCGCGTACCTGCCGCCGCTGCCCGCCGAGATGAGCGGCGTCGAGCG
>CAYNHD010000417.1:0-3504 GCA_964396775.1 uncultured Thermoflexus sp.
CATCACTCTGCCCATCTCAACGCTTCTCACCCGCTTGCCCGCCCCCGAACCACGTATGAAGAGGGGGCATTTTGCGCTTAAGTCCCCGTTCCGCCTGTGGAGAAAGGGTCTTCCAATTCGCAATCCGAAATCCGAAATCCCTCTCCACGCCTGGTAGGGGTGAGGTAAATCGCAGATCGCGACTCCCAGATGACTTCTACAGGTCTTCCGTCGCGCCGGTCAGCCCGGTCATCAGCGTGCGCTGCAACGCCAGTAGGACGATCAGCGGCGGGATGATGACCATGATCGCGCCCGCCATCAGAATCCCCCACTCGATGACCGAGTCCGTTGCCACCAACTGCTTGATGCCGATCTGCACCTGGCGCGTGCGGTCGGAGTTGGCCACGATCAGCGGCCACAGGTACTGGTTCCACATGTAGACGAACTCGATGAGGAACAGCGCGCCGATATTGGTGCGCGACACCGGCACCAGGATGCTGACCAGGAAGCGGAACGGCCCGGCCCCGTCCACACGGGCGGCGTCGGCCAGGTCGGTGGGGATGGTGCGAAAGTATTGCTGAAACAGCAGCAGGCCTGTCGCGCTGGCGAAGAAGGGGACGGTCAGCCCTTTGAAGGTGTCCACCCAGCCCAGGTCGGTCAGCAACTCGTAGGTGGGCACGATGCGCACCGGCAGCGGCAGCAGGTGGGTGAGCATGATCAGGGCCAGGATGATCATGCCGCCGCGCACGCGGAAGTAGATCAGGGCGTAAGCGCCCAGGACGCTCAGTACGATCTTGCCAAGCGCCACCCCCAGCGCGACGAACAGCGTGTTAAGCATCAGCCGACCCATGTTGACGCGATCCCAGGCCGTCGTGAAATTCTCGACGGCGGCGGTGCCGGGAACTAGACTGCCCAGGTGCGAGCCCTGGGTGCTGAGGATGATCGCGTAGAGCAGGGGGAAAGTGACCAGAAACACGGCGCTGGCCATGATGATGTGCATCATGACCGGGTACAGGCGGCGGCGCAGGCGTCCTTCGTAGACGGCTTCGGCCTGGGCAGTGGAGACAGTTGTGGTGCTCATTGGTAGAACGTCCTGCGGCTCACGAAGCGGTACTGGAAGACAGTGAGAGCGGCCACGATGAACAACAGCACAATGGACTGTGCCGAGGCCAACCCGATGCGGCTGGCGCTGCGGAAGCCATCCAGATAGAGACGGTAGATGAGCAGATCGGTGGCGTGCCCTGGCCCGCCCTGAGTGGTGATGTCAATCAGGCCGAACGTCTCGAAGCTGGCGTAGAGCGTGTTCATGATCAACAGGAAGAGGATCGTCGGCGTGAGCAGGGGCAGGATCATGCGCCAGAAGCGCGTCCAGGCGCTGGCCCCGTCGAGCGCAGCGGCTTCCAGCACGTCGCGCGGGATGTTCTTCAGCCCGGCCAGGAAGAACAGGATATCGTAGCCCAGTATCTTCCAGGTCGCCGCCATCGCCACAAAGAGGAGGGCGTCCGTCTCGCCACGCCGCCAGTTGAACGAAACGCCCACCGCGCGCAGCACCTCAGTCAGCACGCCGATGGCCGGGTCGGTCAGCAGCGCCCAGATCACCCCGGCGATGGCCGGCGACAGCGCATACGTCCAGATGAGCATGGTGCGGTACACGCCGAAGCCCCGGATCGGCTGGCTGGCCCCCAGGGCCAGCGCCAGGCTGATCGTCAGCGCCGCCACGACGACGAAGACCGTGAACTGGGCGCTGACTAGCAGCGAGTTGATGTAGCCTTCGGAATGGTAGAGCCGCTCAAAATTGTCCAGGCCGACGTACACTTTCACGTCGCGCACGCGGTTGACCAGGTACAGGCTCAACTGCACGCTTTGCGCGGCGGGGTAAATGAAAAAAACCAGCACCAGCAGGACGCTCGGTGCCAGCAGCAGGTAGGGAAGGAAGCGGTTGGGGAAGACTCTGGTCAAGGCCGTCGCTCTCGATCTTTACCCAGGCCAAGAGGGGCGGGGTAGCAGCGCCCCGCCCCTTTGGTTGCGATAGATATTACTCGCCGATCAGGGCAGCGTAGTCCGCCAGCACCTCGTTCGACTCTTCAGTGGCGCGGTCCAGCGCCTCCTGCGGGTCCACGTTGTTGACCACCGCATCTTCAATGGCCGCGCCAACGATGTCACGGATGATCACGAAGTCGCCCAGCAGCACACCGCGCGCCGCCGGGGTGTCGTTGCCTGCCAGAATCTGGTCGAAGGCCGTGCGGAAGTTCGGGTTGTCGGTGAACCAGCCCTCGGCCTCCAGCGCCTCTACCGTCGCGTTGCTGGCCGGGAAGTAGCCGGTGCCTTTGTGCCAGAGCATGTCCTGCTCGACCTCGGACAGGTACTGGTAGAAGCGCCACACAGCGCCGTAGTCGGTGTCCTCTTTGCCGGCCATTGTCCACAGGCAGCCGCCGCCGACGACGTTGTTGCCGCTGCGCTCATAGCCGTCGAGCGTGGGCAGGAAGGCCGTGCCCAGGTCGAAGGTGACCGCCTTCTCGATGCCACCCAGGCTGGACGTGCTCTGGGCGAGCATGGCGAACTCACCGGCGATGAACGGGTCATTGGCCGAGTACTCGCGCCCGCCGTAGAACAGCAGGCCATCCTGCGCCCACTTCTGCCATTCGGTGAGCACCTTCACGCCGAACTCGCTGTTGAAGTAGACCTCGGTCGCCAGACCATCGCGCCCGTTGTTCTGGTCGGCCAGGAACTGGTCGTGCATGGCGAACATCTGCTCCATGATCCAGGCCGGCCAGCCGAAGGAAATCGCGTGCTGGGCCACGCCCGCGTCAATGATCGCCTTGCCAGCCTCATACAACTCGGAGAAAGTGGTGGGCGGGTTGTCGGGGTCCAGGCCAGCCGCCTCGAACATGTCCTTGTTGTAGTAGAGCATGGCCGTCGAGCTATTGAAGGGCATACAGCGTAGCTCGCCGTCAATGGCGTAGTAGTTGAGGATCGGCTGGACGAACTTGGACTGGTCGAGCGTGCCGCCGCTGACTTCCATGATTGGGACAATCGCGCCGGAATCGAGCATGGTGCGCGTGCCGACCTCGTAGACCTGGACGATGTGCGGGCCTTCACCCGCGCTGTAGGCCGTCAGAGCTTTGGTCAGGGTCTCGGCGTAGCTGCCAGTGTATTCAGCCACGACCTGGACATCGGGGTTGGCGGCGTTGAAGCCGTCCACAAGCTGCTGCACCACGTCGCCGCGGCTGCCGCTCATGGCGTGCCAGAAGGTGATCGTGGTTGGCTCCTGCGCCGCGACGCTGAAGCCGGGCAGCACCATCACCGCCAGCATGGCGACAAACAGGATACTGGTGGCAGTACGGGGTAGATGCTTCGACATTGTTAGCTCCTTTTAAGAAACACGTTTCAAGCTATTTGTGGCGATCTGACCGGATTCAGGGAATGTTCAGCCTCCTTCTTGCATGACTTCCCGGCCTGCCTGAACGGTCATAGGGCAGGGGCGAAAACGTCTCCATTTTAGTGAGTTTTCGAGGATGCGACAAC
>CAYNHD010000418.1:0-3466 GCA_964396775.1 uncultured Thermoflexus sp.
TAGGGGAAGGAGAGAACCATTTGCCAGATCGTCCCCCCTCTAGCTTTGCTAGGGGGGATCGAGGGGGAGGCGTTCAGCGAGCATTCCCGAACTTCCCCTGGCAACGGGTCATTCGTGCGTCCCCCGCCGCACGCCGATGGTCACCGTCTCGCCATCGAATTCGAAGGCGGCGCTGTGCGCGCCCGCCTCCGGCCCGGACTCGACCAGGGCATCGGCCAGCGTCTCGCGCTGGATGACCTCCGCGAAGGCTCGCACGGCGTCGCGCAGCCGGTTGCTGGCCTGGTAGGTGATGGTGATGCGGTCGCTGATGGCGAAGTCGGCGTCCTTGCGCAGCGATTGCACGCGGCGCACGAACTCGCGGGCCAGCCCCTCCTGGATCAGGTCTTCGGTCAGCGTCGTCGCCAGCGCCGCCACATAGCCGTACTCCTCGGCCACCGCGTAGCCCGCCACTGCCGATTGCACGACCTCGCACTGCTCCGGCGTGATGGCGTAGCTCTGGCCGTCCACCTCCACCGAGATCGTCTCCCCGGCCAGCAGTGCCTTCGCCCAGCGTTGGACATCGGCGGGCGCGCCTTCGCGCAGCGCGCGCTGCACCTTCGGGAAGTCGCCCCTCAGCACGCGGGCCAGGACTTGCGGCAGTGGGTTCAGGCTGTAGGAGACCATCGCCTCCGCCGACTCAGCCACCCGCACCGCCTTGACGTTCAATTCCTCGGCGATGGTTGCCGCCAGGTCGCGCACCACTTCGCGCTCGGCGCTGTAGCGCACGACGAAAACCGCCTCGGCCAGCGGCTGGCGCACCTTGATTCCGGCGCTGTTGCGCGCCGCGTGCCCCAGGCTCACCAGCTTCTGCGCCAGGCGCATGTCGGCCATCAGCTTCTCGTCAATCAACGCCTCGCCATGTGCCGGCCAGAAGGCCAGGTGCACGCTCTCCGGCGCGCTGGGGTCGGCAATCACCACCAGGTTGCGGTACATCGCCTCGGACAGGAAGGGCATGGTCGGGGCGAGCAGCTTGGCCAGCGTTACCAGGCACTCGTACAGCGTCTGGTAGGCGGCCAGCTTGTCGGCGTCGCTCTCCGACTTCCAGAAGCGGCGGCGCGAGCGGCGCAGGTACCAGTTGCTCAGCCCGTCCACGAACGCCTCAATCGGGCGCGTCGTGCGCGGCACGTCATATGTCTCGTAGCCCTGCGTGACCTCGCGCACCAGCGCGTGCATCTCGCTCAGAATCCAGCGGTCGAGCGGGTCGCGCTCAGCGAGCGGCACCGGCGGCGTGCGCGGGTCGAAGCCGTCCAGGTTGGCGTAGGTGACGAAGAAGCTGTAGACGTTCCACAGCGTCAGGTAGAAGGTGCGCACCACCTCGCCGACCAGCTCCACCGAGAAGCGGCGCGGCTCGCCGGGCGGGCCAGCGGTGTACATGTACCAGCGGAAGGCATCCGCCCCGTACTTCTCCAGCACGCTCCAGGGTTCGACGATGTTGCCCAGGCTCTTGGACATCTTGCGGCCCTGCTCGTCCAGGATATGGCCCAGGGAGATGCAGTTCTTGAAGTTGACGCTCTCGAAGGTCATGGCGGCGATGGCGTGCTGGCTGAAGAACCAGCCGCGCGTCTGGTCCACGGCCTCGCAGATGTAGTCCGCCGGGAACTGCTGGGCGAACATCTTCTGGTTCTTGTAGGGGTAGCCCCACTGCGCGGCGGCCATCGCCCCGCTGTCGAACCACACGTCAATCAGTTCGGGCACGCGGCGCATCGTCCCGCCGCACTGCGCGCAGGGGAAGGTGATCTCGTCCACGTAGGGACGGTGCAGGTCAAGCTGGGACAGGTCTTGCCCGCTCAATTCTTCGAGCTCGGCAACGCCGCCGACGCAGTGCTTATGGCCGCACGCCGGGTTCTCGCACACCCAGACGGGCAGCGGCGTGCCCCAGTACCGCTCGCGGCCCAGTGCCCAGTCGCGCAGCTCCTCCAGCCAGTTGCCGAAGCGCCCGTCCTTGATATGCGCTGGCACCCAGTTGATCGTCTGGTTGAGCGCGATCATTTTGTCGCGGTAGCGCGTGGACTCGATGTACCACGTCTCGCGGGCGTAGTACAGCAGCGGCGTGTGACATCGCCAGCAAAACGGGTAGTTGTGCACGTAGTTCTCGGCCTTGTAGAGCAAGCCGCGCGCCTTCAGGTCCTTCTTGATCAGCGGGTCGGCATCCTTGACCCACATGCCCGCCCAGGGCGTCACGGCATCAATGAACGCGCCATCCGGCTTGACCGTCTGGATAACCGGCAGCCCATACTCGCGGCCCACGTCCATGTCGTCCGCGCCGAAGGCGGGCGCGATGTGCACGATGCCGGAGCCGTCCTCCATGCTGACGAAATCGCCATGCAGCACGTAAGCGTGATCCTGCTCCAGCGGCAGGAAGGTGTACAGCGGCTCGTAGCGCATCCCCAGCAGGTCTTCGCCCTCCATCTCGCGCACGACCGTATAGGCGCGCGGGTCGTTGAGCGCCTTGTCCAGCAGGGCTTGCGCCAGGATCAGGCGCTCCGTCCCCTGCCCGTCGGCAGCCGGCCCCTCGACCATGACATACGTCTCGCGCCGGTTGACGGCCAGCGCCGCGTTGCCAGGCAGCGTCCAGGGCGTGGTCGTCCAGACGAGGAAGTACGTCCCCGGCTCGCCCTTGACGGCGAAGCGCACAAAGACGCTCGGATCGGCCACTTCCTCGTAGCCGAGCGAGACTTCATGTGTGCTGAGCGGCGTCCCGCAGCGGGCGCAGTAGGGCACGACTTTGTAGCCCTGGTAGAGCATCCCCTTGTCCCAAAGCTGGCGCAGAATCCACCACACGCTCTGGATGTAGTCGTTCTCGTAGGTGATGTAGGCGTTCTCCAGGTCAACCCAGAAGGCGATGCGCTCGGTCAGCCGCTCCCAGTCCTTGATGTAGCGGAAGACGCTCTCGCGGCACTTGCGGTTGAACTCGGCGATGCCATACGCTTCGATCTCGTGCTTGTGCTTGAGGCCCAGTTCCTTCTCGACCTCGATCTCGACGGGCAGGCCGTGCGTGTCCCAACCGCCTTTGCGCAGCACGTAAGCGCCGTTCATGGTGTGGTAGCGCGGGAACATATCCTTGAAGGCGCGGGCCAGCACGTGATGGGTGCCGGGCCGCCCGTTGGCCGTGGGCGGCCCCTCGTAGAACACGTAGACGCGGCCCCCTTCGCGCTCCTTCATCGAGCGGCGGAAGATGTCGCGCTCGCGCCAGAAAGCAAGTTGTTCCTCTTCCAGGGCTTCGATGTCAACCTTCGGTGTGACTGGCTTGAACATGACTCCTCCTGAATGCAGTCGGGTTATTGGTGGTTGGTTATTGGTTGCTGGTAGCAGAACGCTCAACACCTGGCGACGAATCGTCAGGAGACAGGTAGCAATGACCTAGAGCGTGTTATGAACTCCACGCGCCCGGCGCAGCGAGAAGCGCGCAACGCCAGGTGCGGCGCAT
>CAYNHD010000419.1:0-3463 GCA_964396775.1 uncultured Thermoflexus sp.
GCGCGACGGCATCCAGCTTGTCACGGTGCGCGCGCAGCACGTGCAGCGCCCGCTCATACGCCTCGGAGACAATGGCGTGCACTTCCTGGTCAATCTGCTCGGCGATGCTCTCGCTGTAGTCGCGCTGCTCGCCGATCTCGCGCCCCAGGAAGACAAGCTCTTCCTTCTGCCCGAAGACGCGCGGGCCGAGTTTGCGGCTCATGCCCCAGCGCGTCACCATGGTGCGCGCGATGCGCGTCACGTTTTCCAGATCGCTCGACGCCCCGTTGGTGATGTCGCCGAAGACAATATCCTCAGCGGCACGCCCGCCCAGCGCCCCGGTGATCTGATCAATGTAACGTTGGGTGGTGCCCAGCATGGAGTCGTTCTCCGGCATCACCCAGGTGACGCCGCCAGCCATGCCGCGCGCGACGATGGTCACCTTGCGCACGGGATCGCAGTTGGGAGTCAGGTGGAAGACAACGGCGTGCCCGGCCTCGTGGTAGGCGATCAGCCGCTTCTCTTCCTCCGTGATAATGCGGCTGCGTCGCTCCGGCCCCAGGACAACGCGCTCGACCGCTTCTTCAAAGTCGCGCATACTGATGCTCTTCTTGTTCTTGCGTGCGGCGACGATGGCGGCCTCGTTGACCAGGTTCTCCAGGTCGGCCCCCACAAAGCCCGGCGTAGACTTGGCCAGCGTGCTCAGGTCTACATCCGACGCCAGCGGCTTGCCGCGCGTGTGAACTTTGAGAATTGCTTCGCGCCCGCGCATGTCAGGCCGGTCGAGCACCACACGCCGGTCGAAACGCCCTGGGCGCATGAGCGCCGGGTCGAGGATGTCGGGGCGGTTGGTGGCGGCCATGATGATCACGTTGGTATCCGTGTCGAAGCCGTCCATCTCCACCAGAATCTGGTTGAGCGTCTGCTCGCGCTCGTCATGGCTGCCGCCCAGCCCCGCGCCGCGATGCCGCCCAACTGCGTCAATCTCGTCCACGAAGACAATGCACGGGCTGTGGCGCTTGGCCTGATCGAACAGGTCGCGCACGCGGCTGGCACCCACACCCACGAACATCTCGACAAACTCGGAGCCAGAGATGCTGAAGAAGGGCACGCCCGCTTCACCGCTCACCGCCTTTGCCAGCAGCGTCTTGCCCGTGCCAGGGCTGCCCACCAACAGCACGCCCTTAGGGATGCGTGCGCCAAGCTGGATGAACCGCTCCGGGTCTTTCAGGAATTCGACGACTTCCTGAAGCTCCTCTTTCGCTTCGTCGGCGCCGGCCACGTCCTCGAAGGTGACAGTGGGTTGGTCGCCGGTGAACATGCGCGCCCGGCTCTTGCCGAACGAGAGCGCCTGGTTGTTCGATCCTTGCGCCTGGCGCAACATCAGGTAGATGAACCCGCCGATGAGCAACAGGGGCAGGAACGTCCCGATCAGCCCGATCCAGTTGAACAGGTTGCTCGGCTTGGTGAACTCGAAGTCAATCTGCTGCAGCATTTCAGGCGACGCGCCGAGCGATTCCAGCACAGCAACCGGGTCATCGGTGTTCGGGTTGAGCTGCGTCTTCCGCGTGTCATTGTTGCGATAGGTAGCCGTGATCTCGCCTTCATCTGAGACCTCGATGGAACGAACCAGCCCGTCGTTAATGTCACGAGCAAGCTCGCTGGCGATCAGCTCCTTCGCGTCTGAGCTATTGCCGCGTACTCCAAAGACTATCGCAGCGATGGCTGCAATAATCAGGATGTACACGAAAACATTGCGCGACCGGTTATTCACTCTAGGCCTCCAGCCCCCATAACAGACGTGCCCATTACCGTACCCCTTGCCAGAAGACAGATGCCTTACTCGATCCGAGAAGTTTGCATGATTGCTAACTAGAATTATACAGGATCGAACAGCCGCAGGCCAGATGATTGGGCGAACGGCGAATTAGCGTTGCATAAGAAACCCCGCCCGGCGATAACTATTCGCGCGCTGAGTAGGCGCATTCCTCACCCTGCCCACGCCTGGTAGACGGCGATCCACAGAGGGATGAGCAGCATGACAGCAATGAGCGCAATGAAGGCCAGGACGAGCGTCACCAAGTCGAGCTGTGGCGGCTCCTCAATGGCCCGGTAGCGCGACTGAATCATGGAATCGGGTGGCTGCGGTGGGGAGTACGCGGGGCGGGAGACAGAGGCCATGCCCTGCGCGGTGACCGGACTGCGATAGACAGGCTCCGAATAGAGGTAGGTAGGAGCCTCAGAGCGGGGCGAGCCAGTGGGGGCAGGGATTGGCTGCGGGATGGCCGGTTCCGGGCCGGCCGCTCGATTGCCCATCTGGACGGGGGGCAGAGGGCCGGAAGGGGGTACCGTCGCCGCTGTGTCCGGGAAGGGGACTTCGGCGCTAACCTCCGGCACCACGTCAGTGGTCACCTGTCCTCTGCGGCGATAGCTGACCAGGATGCGCCCGAACTGATCCGCCGTGCGGTAGCGTGACGTAGGTTCTTTGGCCAGCACTTTCTGCAGGATGCGATCCAGGTGTTCGGGCACATTGGGGTTGAACTCTGCGGCGCGCGGCGGTGTCTCGCGGATATGGGCCATCGCCAGTTCCTGCTGATCGGTGCCCACAAAGGGCAGCCGCCCGGTGAGCATCTCAAACAGCACGATGCCGATGGCATACACGTCCGAAGCAGGGGTGGGCGCTTCGCCCTGGGCCTGTTCGGGCGAGAAGTAGTGCGGGCTGCCCCACACCACGCGCTGGCGCTCGCGGTCGCGTGGCTTGGTCGCCGTTAGCGCCTGGGCGATGCCGAAGTCGGTGACCTTCACGTTGTCGTTCTCCGTCACCAGGACATTCTGCGGCTTCACGTCCGCATGAACCAGCCCGGCGCGGTGCGCATAGCCCACGCCAGCGCAAATCTTGATGGCGATGCTCAGCGCCCGCTCAATGGAGAAGGGGGCGCCGGCCCGGATCAGGCGCTTGAGGTCTTCGCCGTCCACATACTCCATGACGATGTAATGGGTGTTCCCATCCTGGCCCACGTCGTGGACGGTGACAATGTTCGGGTGCGACAGGTTGGCGACGTTGCGCGCTTCCTGGCGGAACCGCTTGAGGAACTCCGGGTCGCTGGTCAGGCTGGGGCGCAGAATCTTGACCGCCACCGTGCGGCCCAACGCGAGATCGGTGGCCTTGTAGATGACGGCCATGCCGCCCGACCCCTGCTGGGCCAACAGCCGGTATCGCCCGTTCAGAAGTGTTTCTTGCGAGGACATCCGCCACCCGTTCTCTGGCTCTGCGTGACCTGGACCTGTTTTGGTACATCTTAATAATGCTCGGTCTCTGGCGATAATGCAAGTACTTTTCATGCGGGGCCTGTGGGGTCCACGAACAGCCTGTCGCCAGGGGAAGCCGGGAATGCTCGCTGAACACCTCCCCCCCTCAGAGGCCGTTTGAGAGGTATCTTTACCCCCATCCCCGGCCCTTCCCCCCCCAGGCGAGGGAAGGGAG
>CAYNHD010000420.1:0-3459 GCA_964396775.1 uncultured Thermoflexus sp.
CCCCCCATCCCCGGCCCTTCCCCCACAAGGGGGGAAGGGAGAAAAGCGGCGGGCCTGCTCCCCTTCCCTCCGCTTGCGTGGGGGAAGGGGTTGGGGGATGGGGGAATTTCCAGGTGTGATTGCGCCGAAGACGCCCGTCTACCCGCCCAGCGCCGCCTTGAGATTGGCGGCGATCTCGCGGGTGATGCCGGGTACAGCGGTCAGTTCCTCGATGCTCGCCGCGCGAATGGCCTCGATGTCGCGGTCGAACGCTTTGAGCAGCGCCTTGCGCCGCTGCGGGCCGATGCCCGGCACGTCCTCAAGCTGGCTGGCCAGGCCCGCCTTGCCCCGCCGCTGGCGGTGACTGGTGATGGCGAAGCGGTGTGCCTCGTCGCGCACGCGCTGGAGCAGGAATAGCCCCTCGCTGCGGCGCGGCAGCAGGATGGAGTGCGGGCGATCGGGCAGGAAAATCTCCTCAAACTGCTTGGCCAGCCCGCACACCGGCACGCGCTCCGTCAGCCCGAACTCAGCCAGCACTTCGACTGCCACCCCAAGCTGACCCTTGCCCCCGTCCACGATCAGCAGATCGGGCAGCATCCGCCACGTCTCGTCGTGATCCTGTTTGCCTGGCTCGACCAGCAGCGGGTTGGCGACGGCATCGGCGTGGCGCTGGAAGCGGCGAGTCAGCGCCTCGCGCATGGACTGGTAGTCGTCGGAGCCTTCGTGGGCCACCGTGCGGATGTTGAAGCGGCGGTACTCGCTCTTGCGTGGCACGCCCTGGGCGAAGACGACGCGGCTAGCGACGATAGCCGTGCCCTGCGTCGTGCTGATATCGAAGCACTCGATGCGGTTCGGCGGGCGCGGCAGGCCCAGCGCCTCCTGGATTTCGCGCAGCGCCGCCTCTTGCTTCACCGTGTCGGACTCCCACTGGGCGCGCAGGATTTGCAGCTTCTCGGCGGCGGTCTGCGCGGCAAGCTGCACCAGTTCGCGCTTGTTGCCGCGCTTGGGCACGGTCAGCTTTACCTTCTTGCCGCCGCGCTTGTCGGCGAGCCACTGCTCGATAATGCGCGCCTCCTGCACGTCGGCGGGCAGCACGACCTCGCGCGGGATGTCCGCTGCGTCCTGGTAGAACTGCATCAGGAAGCCCTCCACGATGTCTGCCGCGCCCGTGTCCTCGGAGCCTGCCAGGGCGAAGTACTCGCTGCCGATGAGCCGCCCGCTGCGGATGAGGAACATCTGCACGACGGCATCGCTGCCCTCCTGGGCGAAGGCGATCACGTCCTGGTCGGCGTCAATATCTGAGACCAGCCGCTGGCGCGATGAAATCTGGGCCACGACTTTGATGCGGTCGCGCAGGATGGCCGCCCTCTCGAAGTCGAGCGCCTCTGCCGCTGCCTCCATCTGCGCGCGCAGGTCGGCCAGCACTTCCTGGGCGTGACCGGAGAGCACGCGCATCAGCCCGTTGATGTTCTCGCGGTATTCGTCGCGTGTCTGCGCCCCGATGCACGGCGCGCCGCATAGCTTAATGTCGTAGTACAGGCAGGCGCGCGCGTCCTGCCCGGTGATCTCGCGGTCGCAGGTGAGGTAGGGGAAGGCGCGGCGCAGCACGTCGAGTGTCTCGCGCACGCCGCCCGCCGAGGTGAAGGGGCCGAAGTAGCGGTGCCCGTCGCGGCGGTCTACGCGCCGCGTCATCTCGACGGTGGGGTAGGCGTCGGCGGTCGTCACGCGGATGTACGGGTAGCGTTTGTCATCCTTGAGCAGGACGTTGTAGCGCGGCTTGTGGACGCGGATCAGTTCCGCCTCGGTGATGAGCGCCTTTAGCTCGTCGCCGGTGAGGATGAACTGAACGTCGGCGGTGTCGTGGCGAATCCGCAGCACCTTGGGGTCGTGATTGCCCGGCTGGAAGTAGCTGCGCACGCGGCTGCGCAGGCTCTTGGCCTTGCCCACGTAGATGATCGCCCCGTTGGGATCGAGCATCTGGTAGACGCCCGGATCGGCGGGCAGGTTGGCCAGGATGTCCTGGATGTGCTCGGAGGGTGCGTAGTCGGCCATAGTGAGAGTGATCAGTGATCAGTTGTCGGTCAAGAGTCCCTGGTTGAGAGCGCGACAAAGACGTGCCGTGTGCCTGATTGTAGCGCGTTTAGGGCCAGCGGGGGACAGAGTACAGCGAAGGAATCTATCACTGATAGTTCCCAATTCATAGATTTCTGTGCTTAACTTGTCTCAGGCGCTCTCGCGCCGGAGGAGGAGCAACGATGGAGCACCAGCACGAAGTTCGGGTGACGACAGCCGTCACCATCGTGGCGATCACGGTCATGGTGATCGCCGCCGCCTGCGGTGGCTCGGACGAGAAGTCCGGGTCTTCCCCACGCACCCAGACGCCGGTAGCCTCTGCCACGCCAACCGCTGCACTGCCCCAGACGTACAGTTCGCCCGGCGGAGCGCTCACCTTCGGCTATCCCGCTGGCTGGATAGCACAAAACGCAGGGCACTGGGTGATGCTGGCGACGGACCATACCCTGTTGCAGTCCGACCCCTTTAACAGCCAGCTTGCAACAGGGCAGGCAGCAATCGCTCTCGTGGCACCCTATGCCCTGGATGACCTGATTCAGAGTCAGGGATTGGAGCACACAGCACATGCCGTTGCCATGTACACCGCCGAGAGTCTTGCCGAGACCATCCTCGCCGAGCCGATCTCGACGATGGCAGGCGCTTCACCCGCGACGCTGATCCGGGGCCACAGCGCACTGGGCGAGAGAGCCTTGCTCACGCTAGACCTGGGTGATGACCTGTTTACAGCGCTGATCATGGCCACTGCACCAGGCGAACTGGCGCTGCACGAACCGGCGCTGCTGGCTATTGCCGGGTCACTCGCCTACGCCAACCCGCGCTTGCTGACAACCTTGCGTGGCCACACCGACGACGTAAACGCCGTTGCCTTCAGCCCGGACGGTAGACGGGTTGCCTCCGGTAGTGACGACGAGACAATCCGCATCTGGGACGCTGCAAGCGGGGCCTCGGTGCTCACCATTGACGCCCAGGAAACCGGTGCCAGGATTTGGGTACGAGACATAGCCTACAGCCGGGACGGCACGCACCTGATCTCGTGCAGCGCGCTCATGGCGGCCAGGCAACCTGCCGGGACTATACGTCTGTGGGATGCGCGCACAGGCCAGCTTATGCTAACCATCCCAAGCGGCAGCACCGCAGCGATAGCCGTCAATCCAGACGGCACCATTCTCGCTTCCGGCAGTAGCGAGGAGGATGGAACGGTCTCCCTGTGGGACGCTGCGTCGGGCAACAGCCAGACCACGCTGACCGGCCACACCGACTACATGACAGATGTCGCCTTCAGCCCGGACGGGACAGTGCTGGCTTCTGCGAGCGGAGATGGCACCGTGCGCCTGTGGAACGCGGCTGCAGGCAAGACAATCCACGTGCTTGAAGGACACGGCGCTCCGGTACAAGCGGTCGCCTACA
>CAYNHD010000421.1:0-3455 GCA_964396775.1 uncultured Thermoflexus sp.
GGGCCGGGGGATAGGGGCGTTCTGGCAATCGCCCAACAACTTGTTCGTGGACCCCTGCCGCGCCGCGCTCACTCAAGACCGTTGCGGCGGGGCTGCCCGCCGTCCGGCTGATCCTGGGCCCGCTCGATCAACGACATGAGCAGCAGTTGCGCCAGGCGGAAAAACTCCTGAAGCTGGCTCAAGCGATCCAGGTAATACTCGGCCAGCCGGCGATCCTCCGGCTCCATGTCCGGGATCGCTTCCTGCAGGCGCTGTGCGCTATCGTCCAGGACGTGCAGCGCCTGGTTGACATCGCGTAGCTCGCGGCTGCGCAGGATGTTGGTCAGAATCTGCCAGAAGTCGCTCTCAGCCCGGTAGAACTTGCGCCGGTCGTCCCTGATCCACACCTCGCGGACGAGGCCCATGTGCTCCATTGTGCGCATCGTCGTGCTGACGTTCGCCTTTGAAATACCTAGACGCTTCACCAAATCGTCCAGGCTGAGCGGTTCGGGGCTGAGCATGAGCACGCCGAACAACTGGCCCATCACTTTCGAGAAGCCAAAATAGCCCGCAAGCTGGCCCAGCCCCTCGATGATGCTGGCGCTGACAGCCTGGAAAGTGGCGTTTAGTGGCGGTCGGTTTGCTGGAGCGCCCATCGGTGTGCTCACCCGTACTGATCGGTGATTCTCCGCTCGTGCGGCGGGCTGTGGCCTGGCCCCTGGCCGGACCTGCCGCTGACAATGCAGTCGTCGCGTCGGGCAAATAGTAACAGGCCGGGCCGGGCATGACAAGGGCGAGGCTGAGCAACCGACGGTTTGCCACCTGCCTGCACACGGCTTTTACAGACGGCGACGAAGGGGGTATAATAACAGGTGAGGAGCCGTTCTTCACCATCTGAGGGGGATCATGCGCAGATTACTGGCGCTGGCAGGCGTAATGCTTCTGGCGCTGTGGCTCACCGGGGGGACAGGCGTGTGGGCGGCGGGGGATGCCTCGTGTGCGCCTGGACAGCTAAGCGCTCCCCTGGCTGGTGCGCCGCGTTTTGTCTGGCAGATGCGCGATGCCGGTTTCCAGGGGACGCTGACGGTCGCTGCTGAGTTGGCGGATGGGGCGCTGGGGCTGCCGGGCGAGGCGGTGACCTGGGTCATCACGTTGACCAATACCGGCGCTTCGGCAGGCACCGACTTGCTGGTGACCAACACCTTGTGCGACGAGTTGCGCATTGACTACGCCGATACAGATTACGGGGAAGTTGCCATCAGTGACCGCGCGGTGATCTTCACCGTGCCGGAACTGCGTCCGGGCCAGACCGTTGCCATGCGCGTGCATACGACGGTGCTACGCGGCCCGGCCAACGGCGTGCTGGTTAACCAGGTGATCCTGGCCGGAGCCGGGCCGGCGGGGCCGTTCACGCAGAGTGCGGTCGGCGAGGTGTTCGTGCCGACGGGCCTGCCAGCTACCGGCTACCCGCCTGCCGACGACCTGCCGGGCCGGGGCGAGCCGTCGGTGCTGGCGGTCGGCGCGGCGGCGCTGCTGGTGGTGATGCTGGCGGCGGCCTTCGTGTGGTATCGCGGACGCCGCGAATTTGCATGAGCGCGGGCCAGTTGACAGCGCGCCCCTTTGCCGGGGCGCTATTTGTTCCGGGCGCGGGACGAATCACACTGAGTCCGGCACGTAACCGCCCGTGCCCAGGGCCAGCCCTGCGGACCAGGCCAACGCGCTCAGCGCTTCGCGCAGATGCTGGCCGGGGCAGTCGGTGTCGCTGTTGAAGTCGCTGTGACCGGCCAGATGGGTCAGTTCCAGGCGCAGGGCCAGCCAGTCAATCAGCCGCCGACCGGCCTCAAGCTGGGCCGGCGTGGGGGTGTTCAGACTGAAGTCGCCCAGGAAGACGACTCCGACGCTGCCGGTATTGAAGCCCTCGACGTGCGTGCCGCGCACGTCCAGCGGGCGTCCGGCGAAGACCTGCCCGTTCTGCCCGACGCCGAAATGGTAGGCGATGTCGGCCCAGCCGCGTAGCTCCATGTGCTGCTGCTGGATGGCGCGCATCGTGCCGGGATCGTCGGTCTCATAGAGCACGGAATGGTGCACGACGACGGTGCGGTACACGGCGCGCAGATCGCCTTCATAGACACGCCAGCCTTCGCGGTTGTCCGGGCCGTAGAAGCCGCGCTCGTTCTCCGCGCCGTGATCCGGCTCGCACGCGCCCCAGTCCTGGCGTTCCAGGATGCCGGGGCGGTCGATCTGCTTGGAGTAGACGGAGAGCGCGGCAGGAGGCTGTGTGGGGAGCGGCGTCCGCCGGGCGCGGCTGAGGCGGTCAACGGCCAGGTAGCCGAGCGACGCGCCCACGCAGGTCAGCGCGCCGCCGATGGCGGCCATGCCGGTCAGGCCGAGGAAGTCGCGGCGCGACAGACGGCGAGCGGATGGCGGTGAAGATGGCATGGGTTGTTGCGCCCCGCACTCAGGCAACGTTGGCGCGGATCATAGCAACGGCGGCAGGGCGGGGCAACCAGTTTGCGTATTTTTGTGGAAAATTATTGTTTTTATGAATGAAGCGTGCTACGATTGTTATGCCCTTCACATGTCCCCCTATGTCTGTCGCTATTAGCGGTCTGGTACGTGACCAGGGCCACCAATCAGGAAAGGAGCCGCAGCCGGATGGGTGCCAGAGCCAGCATTCCAGATATTGTCATTGGGCGGTTACCGATTTACCTGCGCGCTTTGGACCGGATGATCCAGGAAGAGAAAAAGTACACGTCCTCGCACGAACTGGGCGAGCGACTGGGCATTAGCTCGGCCCAGATTCGCAAAGACCTGTCGCACTTCGGCGAGTTTGGCAAGCAGGGCACGGGTTACAACGTTCAATACCTTCACGACCAGATTCGCCACATCCTCAAAGTGGACCGCGAGTGGCTGATGGCCGTCGTCGGCGTGGGCGACCTGGGGCGCGCCATCGCGCACTATCGCGGCTTCCAGGCGCGCGGATTCCGCGTCGCGGCGCTGTTTGACGCCAGCCCGAAGCTGGTTGGCGAGCGCGTCGGCGACCTGACCATCCTGCCGATGGAACAGCTTGCCGCCGAGATTCAGCGCCTGGGCATCCGCATTGCCATGATCGCAGTGCCCGCCGCCGAAGCGCAGGCTGTAGCCGACCGCTTGGTTGAAGCGGGGGTGACCGCGCTGCTGAACTACGCGCCGATCTCGCTGGCGGTGCCGGCGGGCGTGCGCGTGCAGTATATTGATCCGGCAGCGCACCTCCAGCACATGACCTATTACCTGACGCTCTGACGCCGGGCACTGTGCGGCGCGGGGCACGATGACACCGCTCCGGTGACTGGTCAGAGGCCGTTTGAGAGGTATCTTTACCCCCATCCCCGGCCCTTCCCCCGCAAGCGAGGGAAGGGAGAAAGGACTGCTCTTGAAGTCTCTCCCCGCAGGCGGGGAGGGATTTAGGGTGGGGTTGCAGGCCTTTTCAAACGGCC
>CAYNHD010000422.1:0-3449 GCA_964396775.1 uncultured Thermoflexus sp.
TTGCGGGGAAAGGGGCTGGGGGATAGGGGTTGAAAGTGCATAACACGCTCTAGGGGACGAGATAGCCCACTGCCGAGATGCGCACCTCGCTGACCAACTCCGGCCCCACGCTGAGGAATGAGAACTGCGCTTCAAAGGGCGCTTCGGCACCGGCAGGCCACACGCCGTCGTCGCGCCCGGTGAAGAGCACGGCGTGGGCCAGCCCCACCAGGTCGTCGTCCGGGCCGATCAGCGCCACGTCAATCACGGGGAAGTACAGATCGTCTTCAGTGGTGTTCTGCGCGGTGCCGCTGACGGTGTAGAGTCCGTTCTCGCCTATGCTCTGGCTGGTCACGCTGGCGGGCAGGTTGAAGACTCCTTGCAGGCGCGGCTCGTCGGCAGGGGTGTACCACAGCCAGCGTTGCGTGTCGGCGTAACCGTCGGGCAGGGGGAAGGACTGCCCGACGTAGAAGACCTGTCCGGGAGGAAGGTCGGTGAGCAGCGGGTTCGCGGAGATCTCGTCCAGCTTCAGTCCGTCCTGGTCGAGCGCGTAAATCACCGCGTCAACCTGGCTGAGCCACTGGTCGCTGTCGTTGCGCACCTCGGCGAAGAAATAGCCCGTGCCCTCGCGAACGCCCTCGCTGTGAGCGAGCACAGTCAGCCCGTTGCGCACGCGCAGGCCGGGCACGAGCGGCTCTAGCTCGAACGCGCTTTGCGGCTCGGCGGTGGTGCCTACAGCGGGCGGGGTATCGGTCGGGGCGGGGGGCGGGGCGGGTTCGTCGCCGCACGCGGCGAGTGTCAGAGCCAGGATCAGCAACAGCGGCAGCCAGTTGCGCATGGCGGGCCTCCTCAGTGAAGGGGTGTCTGCGCTTATTATACGCCGGGCGCCTTTTGCCTGCCCGCGAAGGTGCATTTTGTGATAGGGGCGGAATTCCTGAACCGCACAGACGCAGAGGACGCAGAGAAGTACTATGAGGTTTCTTTGCTTTTCTCCGCGCGCTCTGCGCCTCTGCGGTGAGGTCTTGCTCCAGAACCGAAATGGCTCCCCCGCGCGCCTATTTCTCCCCCGACGCGCGCAGGGTGTCAATGGCGCGGCGGCGCTCCAGCCGCCCGGCGAAGTCGTAGAGCTGGCGCTCGTAGGTGTCTTCCATCAGCGGCGAGGAGAAGATGAAGTCCGCCGAGGAGCGGTTCATGGCGACGGGGATGTTTTGCAGCACGGCCAGCCGCAGCAGAGCGCGCACGTCCGGGTCGTGAGGGTGCGATTCGAGCGGGTCCCAGAAGAAGATGAGCACGTCCACTTCGCTCTGGGCGATCTTTGCGCCGATTTGTTGATCGCCGCCCAACGGCCCGCTCAGAAACGCCTGCACGGGCAGCCCCAGTTCTTGCTTGAGCAGGGTGCCGGTTGTGCCGGTGGCGAGGATTTCGTGGCGGCTCAGCCGCCCGATGTTGAAGCGCGCCCATTCGAGCAAGTCTTGCTTGCGGTCGTCATGAGCGATGAGGGCAATGCGCTTACGGCGGGGGAGCGTGCTGGTCTGGTGAGTCATGGCCGGTCGCTTTCTGGTGGTGGGTTGCTCTGGGCCGATCTAAGCACAAAAACGGCACACGGGCAATGAGTGGTCAGCGGTCAGCAGACAGCAGACAGCCATCAGCTTTCAGGGGCCGTTTGAGGGGTATCTTTACCCCCATCCCCGGCCCTTCCCCCGCAAGCGAGGGAAGGGAGAAAGGACTGCTCTTGAAGTCCCTCCCCGCAGGCGGGGAGGGATTTAGGGTGGGGTTGCAGACCTTTTCAAACGGTCTCTCAGCAAGGGCAGCGCGTCCCTTTTGTCGCTGACGGCTGCTTTTCACGGCGTGGGGGCCTCGGTCTCGTCGGGCGGGTTCCACACGCCGCCGGTGACCTCGATGGCTCGCCTGCCCACAATGCGGATGCGCCCCTGGTTTTCCAGCTTGAGCAGGTGGTACTTCACCGTGGAGATGTGCAGCACGCACGCCCGGCTGATCTCCTTGACAGCGGGTGAGAGGCCGTCGTGCTGGCGCTTGTACTCGACGATGAAGCGGAAAACCCGCTCGCGCGTGGGTGGATACTCCTCGCTCACTGCCGCCCCTCCGGCGCGCCGGACGGGGCCAGGCGCTGTGTCAGTCTGGCTCCGCCGGGCGCTGTTCCCGCTTGCGTCTGCATGGTGCGCTCTGTCTCCCCTGTCACAGAGTAGAACATTTGTTCGTTCGATTGTCAGTATAGCGGAGAGCGCCTCTGGCTGTCAACGGGGGAACGGCGCGCAGCGGCGTTATGAACGATTCTCTAACCTTTTACCAACCATAATCCAGTCAATGAGCGACCCGCAGCGCCCTGTTCAACGACTGACAGCCTCGGCAACCTGTGCCGCGTCGGGCGAGGGGGATGGGCGGCGCAGGTAGACGTTGCGGCGCACGACCATCACGCCGAAGAGGGTCAGTACGGCCCCGCTCAGCAGCCAGAGCGAGAACGGTTCGCGCAGGATGAGCACGCCGGCGAACGCGGCAATGATGGGGTTGAAGTTGAAGTAGCTCGACATGCGGGTGGGGCCAAGCTCGTGAATGGCAAAGTGAATGACCAGGAACCCCCCTACGTTGGACAGCAGGCCGCTGTAGAGGATGTTGGGCACGCTTGTCGGCGGTACGCTCTCGGCTGAGAGGGCGCTTAGCTCCGGCGTGGCCAGCGCGATCATGGCGACGGCGGCCAGGCAAAATCGCCAGATGGCCAGCGGCATGGCTCCCAGGCGGTCAATTACCGGCTTGGCGAACACGTCCGACACACCGCCGCTGATGGCCGCGCCGAGCACCAGCGCGCTGCCGAGCAGGTCGTCATGCGAGAGCGCCAACCCCGACTCCGAGCGGCTGAGCACGACCAACGCCGCTCCGATCAGCGTCAGTCCGACGCCGGCCAGCAATTGCCGGCGCACTTCGACCATGCCGACGATCATGCTGAACAGGGCTGTCCAGGCGGGCATGGTAGAGACGATGAGCGCGGTGTTGGTGGAGGTTGTGCGCTTGATGCCCTCGGCGAACCCGATCTGATAGATCACTGGGCCGACCAGCGTCAGCAGCGCGACCAGGGCGAAATCGCGCCGGGACAGGCGCAGCGCGCGCCGTCCGCGCCACGCCAGCGGCAGGATGACCGGCAGGCCGACGACGAAGCGCAGCGCGTTGAACGTCTGCGGGCTGACGTGGGCCAGCGCATCTTTGGCGACGATGAAGTGAAAGCCCCAGATGAGCACCATGCCCGACATCAGCGTGTCGGCGCGGTGCTGGCGGAAGGCGGTGATCAGCGCGGGCAAGGAGATTGGCTCGGCTTTCGTGTGCGGCAAACGCAGATGGCGGGCCATTATACCGTGTGCGGCGGGAGTAGCCCCAATCCCGCGCGGTGTGGGGTCCACAAATGACCTGTCGCCAGGGGAAGTTCGGGAATGCTCGCTGAACGCCTCCCCCCTCAATCC
>CAYNHD010000423.1:0-3438 GCA_964396775.1 uncultured Thermoflexus sp.
AGGGGCCGGGGGATAGGGGTGTTCTGGCAATTGCCCAACAACTGGTTCGTGAACCCCTCTGCGCCTTTGCGGTTCAGAGAATAACTACGCCTCGGCGATTTCGACCGTGTGCAGTGCGTCGCCAGGGTTGGGGTCGCGCATGGGGTCGCGCTCGCGAATCTTGAGCAGCACGACCAGGCTGTCGGCGTCGGCGACCTTGCCGAAGACGGCGTGCTTGCCGTCGAGGTGCGGCGTGGCGGTGTGGGTGATGAAGAACTGACTGCCGTTGGTGTGCGGCCCGGCGTTCGCCATGCTCAGCACGCCGGGGCCATCGTGCTTGAGAGCCAGCGCGCCCGGCTCGTCGTTGAAACGGTAGCCGGGGCCGCCGCGCCCGCTGCCGGTTGGATCGCCGCCCTGGGCCATGAAGCCGTTGATCACGCGGTGGAACGTCGTATTGTCGTAGTACCCCTCGCGCGCCAGGAAGACGAAGTTGTTGACGGTGATCGGCGCCTGGCTGGCGAATAGCTCCACCACAATGTCGCCCCGCTGCGTCTTGAAGGTCGCCGTGTAGTGTTTGTTCGGGTCAATGGTCATTTCCGGCGGCGAACCGTATTGTTTAGTCATGAGCTTGAACCTCACTTTGCGTGGTAAACCGATGGGCAGAGTGTAGCAGATAGCTGTCAGGTCTCCAACGCCGCGAAATGTGCCAGGAACGCCGCCGTGAAGCGCATCGAGGCGAAGTAGTCTTTGACGAAGATGTTCTCGTTGGGCGAATGGGCGCGGGCGTTGGGATGCCATGTTGCCCCGGCGAAGATCACCGGGATGCCCAGCCTGGCGCTCAACGGGTAGACTGGCCCGCTGCCCGCGTACCAGGGGAAGATGACCGGCGTCTTGCCCCACGTCTGCTCGCTGGCGGCGACGGCGGCCCGCTCCACCAGGCTGCCCGGCGGCGACGCGGCGAATTCCTCCCCGCCCAGGTCAATGATCTCGATGTCGGTGAAGCCGCGCCGGTCCAGGTGCTCGCGCAGCAGGCGACGAGCCAGCTCGACGGTCAGCCCGTCCACCAGGCGAAAGTCGAGCTTGGCGACGGCTTCGGCGGGCAGCACCGTCTTCGACCCGGCCCCGCCATAGCCAGCGTGAAAGCCGCAGATGGTGATCGTCGGCGCGCCCAGGTAGCGTCGCCGCGCCGCGTGATCGCTCATGCCGTTCAGCCACCGATCCAGCCCCCATCGTTCACGCATGGCAGCGAACTCCAGCGGCACGGCGTCAATGCGCGCCCATTCCTCGTCAGTCAGCGGGCGGACATGCTGCATGTAGCCGTCCAGAGTGATGGTGTCGTTCGCGTCTTTGAGCGTGCTCAGCGCCCAGACCAGCCGCCACGCCGGGTTGACGACCATCGGCGCGAACGAGGAATGCAGGTCGTGGCTCGGTCCCTGGCAGCGCAGCTCGAAGTAAGCCAGGCCCTTGCCACCCAGCCCGAAGGTGGGACGGCCCGCCTCGTCGTAGCTGCCGCCTTCCCACAGAATGCCATCGGCAGCCAGCAGATCGCGGTGTGCGTCTGCCCATGCCTCCAGGTGATTCGAGCCGGTCTCCTCCTCTCCCTCGACGACCCACTTGATACGCATGGGCAGATCACCCTGCGTCGCCAGCCACGCTTCGACCGCCTG
Source organism: uncultured Thermoflexus sp. (assembly GCA_964396775.1). Taxonomy (GTDB): domain Bacteria; phylum Chloroflexota; class Anaerolineae; order Aggregatilineales; family Aggregatilineaceae; genus UBA2029. Next base: position 1,647 of record CAYNHD010000423.1, read on the forward strand.
AATGCGCGAGAGTAGCTCGCCCTTGTCGTCGGACGTGCCGCGCCCGTAGATGATCCCGTCGCGCATGACCATCTCGAAGGGAGGCGTCTGCCACAGGTCGAGCGGGTCTTCGGGCTGCACGTCGTAATGGTTGTAGATGAGCAGGGTGCGCGCGGCGTCCGCCGGGCCGATCTCGGCGTAGACGACGGGCGAGCCGGGCGTGGGGAAGACGGTGACCTCCGCGCCGACTGCTCGCAGGCGCTCCGCGACGAGGGCAGCCATCTCGGGGATGCCGCGCCCGTCGGCGGCGACGCTCGGCTGGGCGATGAACTGGCCGAACTCCGCGAGGAAGCGTTCGCGGTGGGTCTCGATGTACTGATCGAAGGGTGCGGTCTGGTAGGACATGACGGGATTTTCCTCTCCGTAGCAGTTACGCCTGGGATAGCGACGGAAGGCGGCGCGTCGGGGGGAAACGGAAACCCGATGCGCAGCGCCCGCAAGAGTGTAACGCAATTGCCTTTGTTTTGATCATCTTACTTACAACGAGCATTCGCTCGAAAAGCCTCCGATCGGTTTTTACATTTGGGCAAAACTGTTCATCTGTTCTATTATTGGAATATCATGACTATAGACTCATCGGGATAATTCTATGAACAAGCAACAGAGAAATGGGAACGGTCGGGGTATCGAGTGGACTGATTGGACTTGGAACCCAACGGCTGGCTGCCTGCATGGTTGCACGTGGCGGATGCCCGATGGCAGTATCGCAGAGTGTTATGCCAAGAAAATCGCCGAGGGCCTGGCAAAAGCGGCCTATCCCCAGGGTTTTGAACATCACTACTGGCGCGAACACGCTTTATATGCGCCGCTGAATGAGAAAACCCCCAGCAAAATCTTTGTGGGCAGCATGGCCGATCTGTTCGGTCATTGGGTGCCCGAAGAGCAAATCCGACAGGTGCTCAGCGTGATGGAGCAGGCACACTGGCATACTTTCCAGACGTTGAGCAAGTATCCGGTGCGTTTGCCAGAGTTCAATCCCTTTCCACCGAATGTCTGGGTTGGCGTAAGCCTGCCAGCAGGCCATCTCCTGGCTCAGACGGGAGCATCCCGCGCCCTCAAAGCGTATTTGAGACAGATGACAGCGATACGGGCTTCTGTCAGGTACATGAGCATGGAACCACTATGGTTTGACGCTGGTGAGGTACTTGACCAATGGATTGAAGAAGAAGGCCGCTTGCCCTTCGAGTGGGTGATTGTTGGTGCAGCTAGTAACGGGCCGACAACGTACCAGCCCGATCCGGCATGGGTCAGAGGCTTATTGACTGTCCTGGATGACCAGAGAATCCCCCTCTTTTTCAAGGGGAACTTGAAGTGGTCTCCTTGGCGGGAAGAGTTCCCTGCTTGTTGTAGTGAGTCGTTGGCAACGAAACCACTAGCCCCAGAGCTGCTAGCTATTCAACAAACGTAACTATATCGACGTTGCGAGCTTTGGTGCCCGAAAAAGCAACGCGATTCTGTCATTTTAACAATCTCATCGCTCTTTCGACTTCGCCTGGAAAATACTCCTCGTCAACAATTCGTCGCAAGACCTCGCGATACTGGATGCTCTCGCCCCTACACCGTGAGTAGATAGTGTCAGCAATTGCCTCTTCGCTCGGTCGAGAGGAACTTGCCGATTCCGAGTCGACATCAAATAACTTTAGCTGGACTCCACCAGCACGCCTGATCTGTTGATCCGTTTTCCACTGTACGCGATAATCGGTAGTGGTGAACTATTGACTGATGCACGTGCGATTGTAGTGATGAACGAATA
>CAYNHD010000424.1:0-3429 GCA_964396775.1 uncultured Thermoflexus sp.
CCAGACGCAATCGATCTGCCGTGTCCTTCTCCTTTCTATCATACTAGTCGCAGAGGACGCGGAGAAGAACCAGGGGTGTCTGTTGCCTTTCTGCTGGAATCTCTACGCCTCGGCGGTGATGCTTTCCAGCTCCAGCGCCTAGCGCAGCGCAAGCTCCAGTTCCAGTTCGTCGCGCAGGGGAATGCCTTCCAGCCCCACCGCCGGTATTTCCGACTTAAGGCGACGCGCTTCGTCCACTGCGCCCGGATAGACCGCCACCAGCCGGAAGCCGCGCTTCTGGTAGAAGCACAGCGCGGGCAGGTTGTCGTTGGTCGTGACCAGCCACAATCGCTGGCACCCTACCCCCCGCGCTATCTCTTGCGCCGCCGCGATCAGCGCCGACCCCACGCCCGCGCCCTCAACTAGGCTGTCGAGCGAGACGATCTCGCAGGAGTCCCCCGCCAGGTGATAGGTCAGCAGGCCGACGCGCTCGTCAGCGCGCCAAGCGACCAGCCCCGGCAGCCGGGTCACGTCGTGCGGCACCCCCCGTGTGACCATTTGCTTAGAACCCCACCGCCCGGCGATCAGGTGATTCGCCCAGGTGCGATCCGCCTCTGCCAGCGGGCGAACCTGCACCCCCGTCCCCGTGCTCACAGCCAGCCCCTCGCCGCCGCTACGTCTCTTCCTTGACAACGAGGCGGGCCATGTAGGTCACGCCGATCAGCAGAATGGCGACCGCGCCCGCCACCACGATCAGCAGACTGTAGCCCCGGCTATCGTCCTGCTCCTGGGAAGTCTCGTTCTCCGCCCAGGTAGCCAGGTACGCTTCCAGGTCGGCAAGCTGCTCGTCGCTCAACGGGCCGCCCTGCTCCGCGCTGAAGGCGGGCATGGTGGGGTTTTGGGAGCCTTCGCGCACCACGCGGACCATCTCCGCCGCTTCACCTTCCAGTTTGGGGAAGGCGGGCGCATCACGCCCCGCGCCGCTCGCGCCATGACAGCCGGCGCACGACCGGGCATACACCGCCGCGCCCGCCACCGGATCGCCGGCGAAGCCCTCGACGGACTCCGGCACGTGCCCGATGTTCGGCTCTGGCAGCGGGGGAGTCTCGCCAGTTGCCCAGGTACCGATATAGGCGAGCAGATCGTCCACCTGCGCCTGGCTCAGCACGTTGCTGTAGGACGGCATCGCCGCGCCGGAGTCGGCGGAACCGGCCCCTTCGAGAATGGCCTGGCGCGCGCCGTCCCCTTCCAGCGCCGCCGCGTCAATCGCCGCGAATGCTGCACCCGTGCCCAACGCCTCGCCTTGCGGCCCGTGACACGCCTGGCAGAACTCGGCGTAGACCGCCGCCCCGCGCAGCACCGCAAGGTCTGCGCCTCCGGACTCGCCCCCATGGCCGTCCTGCGCCAGGACGGGCTGCGCTGCTCCCAGCGCCAGCAACGCCAGCGTTGCGCCAAACGCCGGGGTCAGGATCGCCATCCACCGTTTCATGCCCGTCACCTCCTCAACGGTCCGTCCGGCCTGCTATTATACAGCGGACGCGCCGCCAGGGTAATCGCGCGGGAAAGGGGCGAAGTTCGGATTGCGGATTGCGCATTTGGGAAGCGTAACCACACGAGCCGGGGGTGAGGGCATCCCGGAGGTTCTCTGGAGCGCAGAGACGCGGGAGGCGCGGAGAAAGGCCAAAACCCTCTTTACGATCTCTTCTCTGCGCTCTCTGCGCCTCGGCGGTGATCCCTGTCCTTATGGTGCTTGCTGGCGGCGGGGGTTGTCGGTTACACTGCGTCCGTTTGCTGCGCTGGACTGCTTCCTGCTGCCGGTGGGTTGTGTATGGACTATACGCTGCTCGATTGGCTGCTCTCCCTGGCACCGATGGTAGCGGTGCTGGGCCTGATGATCGCGCGCGGCTGGAACGGCAGCCGGGCCGGGGCCGCTGGCTGGCTGCTGGCCCTGGCAGTGGCCGGGCTGCGCTTCGGCGCGGGCGCAGACGCGCTCGGCTACGCGCAGCTTAAGGCGTTGCTGTTGACGGTGGATGTCTCGCTTATCGTCTGGGCGGCGCTGCTGCTGTACTACATCGTAGACCGGGCGGGCGCGCTACGCGTGATCACCGATGACCTGGGCCGCCTGACCGCCGACCGCATGACCCAGGTGTTGCTGCTGGGCTGGGTCTTCGCGTCCTTCTTGCAGGGCGTGGGCGGTTTTGGCGTGCCAGTGGCCATCGTCGCGCCGCTGCTGGTCAGCATGGGCGTGCCACAGGTGCGCGCGGTGATCATCCCGGCTATCGGGCACGGCTGGGTGGTGACGTTCGGCTCGCTGGGGGCGTCGTTCGTCATGCTGATCAACGTCAGCGGTCTGCCCGGCGAGCAGCTTGCCCCGGCAACGGCGACAATGCTTGGCTTGCTCGCCTACGCCAGCGGGCTGATGGGCGCTCATGCCCTTGACGGCTGGCGCGGCGTCTGGCGCGCGGTGCCCTATGTGCTGATCACCGGCGCGACGATGGGCCTGGCCCAGTACATCCTGGTCACCAATGGCCTGTGGACGATTGGCGCGATTGGCGCGGGCCTGGCGGGGCTGGCTGTGTCCGTCGCCTGGGTGCGCCTGCGCGCCCGCAGCCCGGCGACGCTCGCACCCGCCCCGCGCGACGCGCTCGCTGCGAACCGCCCGCTTCCGTCGGTGCGCCTGGCGCTGGTCGGCTACGTGGTGTTGGTCGCGCTCGCGCTGGCCCTGCGCGCGGTCACGCCGGTCAAGGACTTCCTGGGGCAGTGGGCGGTGGCGGTGGACATCCCGGCCACGACGACCGGGCGCGACTGGTATGTGCCCGCCGAGGACGACGCAGGATTCGGCATCCCTGGGCATCCCGGTCTGATCATCATCTACAGCGGCTTGATTGCCTACGCGCTCTATCGGCGGCGCGGACTATACCCGCCAGGGGCCGCCCACGACATTCTGCGGGAGTCGGGGAGCCGGGCGCTCAAGTCAGCGGCGGGCGTGTTCATGATGGTGGCCATCGCCGCGACGATGGAGCGCGCGGGCATGGTAGATGTGCTGGCGCGCGGGCTGAGCGACGCCGTGCCTGGCGACCTGTACGCCTTCGTCGCGCCGCTCATCGGGGCGATTGGGGCCTTTGTCACGGGCAGCAACGTCAACAGCAACGCCGTCTTCGGCGGCTTGCAGCGCGACACGGCGACGTTGCTCGGCCTGTCCGTCACGACAATCCTGGCCGCGCAGACCGCCGCCGCCGCTGTGATCAGCGTTATGTCCCCGGCCAAAGTGACAGTCGGGTGCAGCACGGTGGGGGCCAGCGAAGGCCAGGTGATGCGCGCGCTGCTCGGCTATGGCGCGGTGATCGTGTTGCTCGTCGGCACGCTGACCTGGCTGGCGCTGAATGCGATCTAGCGCGTGTTATGCACTTTTCAACCCCTATCCCCCGGCCCCTTTCCCCGCAAGCAGGG
>CAYNHD010000425.1:0-3389 GCA_964396775.1 uncultured Thermoflexus sp.
TGCGGGAAGATGGTCGAGGCACGACTCCAGGTGCGGATCACCTTCTTATCGCCGCGCTCCCGCATCTGTTCGACTTTGCGCAGCAGTTTCGGGTCTATAAACGGCCCTTTTTTAAGCGAACGCGACATACCAGCCTCGCCTCCTACTGCCGACGCTTGCCACGACGCCGGACAATAAACCTGTCAGTACGTTTGTTGCGCCGGGTTTTCTTGCCCATCGCTGGCTTGCCCCAGGGTGTCTTCGGCCCCGGCATCCCGATGGGCGAGCGCCCTTCCCCACCGCCGTGCGGATGGCTGTTGGGGTCCATGGCCGTGCCGCGCACGGTGGGCCGCCAACCCAGCCAACGCTTGCGCCCAGCTTTGCCCAGCTTGATGTTGCCGTGCTCGGCGTTGCCCACCTGCCCGATGGTGGCCATGCAGTTCTCGTGCACCATGCGCACTTCGCCGCTGGGCAGGCGAATCTGGGCGTAGATGCCCTCTTTGGCCAGCAGTTGCGCCGACGTGCCCGCCGCGCGCGCCAACTGGCCACCGCGCCCCGGCTCTAGCTCGACATTGTGTACCAGCGAGCCGACCGGGATCAGGCGGATGGGCAGGGCATTGCCCACGCGCACCTCGGCGCTGGCCCCGTTGGTCACCGTGTCGCCGACGCGCAGCCCCAGCGGGGCGATGATGTAGCGCCGCTCGCCGTCCGCGTAAAGCAGCAGGGCGATGCGCGCCGAGCGGTTCGGGTCGTATTCGATGGACTCCACGCGCGCCGGGACATCCAGCTTGTTGCGCTTGAAGTCAATCAGACGATAGCGCCGCTTGTGCCCGCCACCGCGATGACGGACGGTGACCCGCCCGCTGCTGTTGCGACCGGCGCGTTTGCGCAGGTCGGTCAGCAGGCCGCGGTACGGCCTGGCCCGCGTGATCTCTTCGAACGTGCTGCCCGTCATGTCCCGGCGACCGGGCGATGTGGGCTTGTACTTCTTCACCGGCATGTGCTTACCTCATCATCTACGCGGCTGCGCTCATTAGCCCCGTGAGGTGCGGATGTCTGAGCGCGGCCACTGCCATTCCGCTTACACCTCAAACAGGCTGATTGACTGGTCGGCAGGGACCGTGACAATCGCCTTCTTCCAGGCTTGCTGCCGCACATAAGCCTTGCGCAGGCGGCGCCCGCGCTTGAGCGGCATGACCATCGTGCGCACCTTGAGCACGTCCACATTGAAGACGCGCATGACCGCCTCGGCGATCTGAATCTTGTTGGCGCGCATGTCTACCTCAAAGACATACTGGCGAAGATCATCGGCCATCACGTGCGATTTCTCGGTGATCACCGGGCGCTTGATCACGTCATAGAGATGCAGTTGCTTGCTCACCGTGCTATTCCTCCTGGCGACCCGCCGCCATACCCAAGAGACTCTGGATCACGTCCAGCGCATCCTGGGGGATGACGACCTTATCGTGCGAGAGCAAGTCGCGCACGTTGAGGTAGGACGCGCGCAGGTAACGCGCGTTGCTCAGGTTGCGCACGCTGCGCTCGACGGCTTCGTTGCGGTCGGCCAGCAACAGCAGGGCGCTCTGGTCGCCGACCAGGGCGCGCAACGCATCGCTCATGGCGCGCGTCTTGGGCGAGTCCAGGGCCAGCGAGTCCACGACGACGATCTGATCGTCGGCGGCCAGGGCCGACAGCGCCGAGCGCAACGCCTGGCGGCGCATTTTGCGCGGCATGGCCTTGCTGTAGTCGCGCGGACGCGGCCCGTGCGCCACCCCACCGCCGACAAAGATGGGGGCCGAACGAGCGCCATGACGGGCGCGCCCCGTCCCCTTCTGGCGGTACCACTTGGCCTTCGACAGGTTGACCTCGCTGCGCGTCTTGGCCTTGTGCGTGCCCAGGCGGGCGTTAGCCATCTGGCGCACGTAGGCCTGGTGCATCAGGCCCGTGTTGACCTCCACCTCGAAGATGTCGGCGGGCAACTCGACGGTGCCCACCTGGTCACCGGCCATGTTACGAACTGGTACTAACATGATTCACGACTCCTTGCTGCGGCCATGTCTACTGGCGCTGCTTGCGCGACGGCTTGATCAAGAGGATGCCGCCCCGCGCGCCAGGGACTGACCCGCGCACAGCGAGCATGTTCTTTTCCGCATCCACCACGACCACTTCGAGATTCTGCACGGTGACGCGCTCGCCCCCCATGCGGCCCGCCATGCGCGTCCCCTTCAGCACGCGACCAGGCGTCGTCGTGGAGCCGATGGAGCCGGGCGCGCGTTCGCGGTCGGACTGGCCGTGCGTCTTCGGCTGGCGATTGAAGCCGTGCCGCTTGACCGTCCCGGCGAAACCGCGCCCCTTCGACGTGCCGACCACATCCACGCGCTCGCCTGGCGCGAAGACATCGCTGACGAGCAGCTTCTGTCCTTCTTCCACGTCAATTTCCTTGACGCGGAATTCGCGCAGCACGCGCAAGTCGGGCAGGGCCAGGCCGTTGCGCTGCAGATGGCCGCGCTTGGGCTGGTTCAGCCGCGACGCCCCGTTTCGCTTGGGCGGCAGTTCCTCGAAGCCAAGCTGCACGGCGCTGTAGCCATCTTTCTCCTCAGAACGAATCTGGGTCACATAGCACGGCCCAGCCTGGATGACAGTGACCGGGATCACCTGCCCGTCATCGTCGAAGATCTGGGTCATGCCCACTTTTTTTCCAATGATGCCCTTCATCACTGCCTCCAAGGGACTGAGCGAAGAAACGTCCATCGCCCATCATCCCTGCTTCGTCGCCTCAACCATTGTCTTGTCGCATGTTACCGAGCGCGCTTGGCGCTCGGCCCCAGGGTTGCTGCCATCGGCGACCGGTGTCAACTGGCAAGGCCCCTGGTCCACCAGGCCGCCAACGCACGGGCGCGCGGCCTGGGCCGGCTGCCTAGATCTTGATCTCAATGTCCACACCAGCCGGCAGGTTCAACCGCATCAGCGTGTCAATGGTCTTCGCGTCTGGGTCCAGCACGTCAATCAGCCGCTTGTGCGTCCGAATCTCGAAGTGTTCCTGCGAGTCCTTGTCAATGAACGGCGAACGGCGGACGGTGAAACGCTCGATGCGCGTGGGCAGCGGCACAGGGCCTACCACACGCGCCCCGGTGCGCTCAGCCGTGTCTACAATGCGCTGCGCGGACTGGTCGAGCACGCGGTGGTCATACGCTTTGAGCCGGATGCGGATTTTTTGCTTGGCCATAGGGTTTCCTCAGACTTCCTACCTGTTAGAAGTCAACTGGGGGAGACTGGCAGAGACCACTGTCTTGATGTCTTTGATCTGCCGTGCGCAGTGCAACTTGCCAGTCTCCACACAGACAATCGCTCGCTCAGTCGAGAATCTCGGTGATGACGCCCGCGCCGACGGTCAGGCCCCCTTCGCGGAT
>CAYNHD010000426.1:0-3367 GCA_964396775.1 uncultured Thermoflexus sp.
CCTCCCCGCCAGCGGGGAGGGACTACAGGGTGGGGTCAGGGCGCTACCCATGCGCTGTGCCCTGCACGCTACGCCGAGTGTGCGGAGTTCATAACACGCCCTAACGGCGAGAGCCTCACCGCGCCGGGCAGCGACAGCGGCACGCCCGCGCCCGGCTTACACCCTCATTGGCACAGAATCGTAACTCACAACAGGCAGGTAGCACATCAATGTCTTCGGTCACGTCCGCGCAAACTTCAAGCGTCCGTCTGAAAGCTGTCGCCCTGCCGCCGGAGCACGGCGCGTGGGGCTTTCTGCTGGAGCCGATCATCGCCGGGCTGGGAGTCGCCGGGTCGTGGGCCGGGCTGCTGTTGGGCCTCGGCGTGCTGGGCGGCTTCCTGCTGCGCCATCCGCTCAAAATCATCACGCAAGATCGCGGGCGCGGCAGACGCTACGCGCGCACGGCCCTGGCCGAGCGCGTCGCTCTGGCCTACGCGATCCTTGCCGTTGTGGGGTTGCTTGGCGGGCTGCTGCTGGCCGGGCCGCAGGTACTGCTGCCCGTGCCGCTGGCCGCGCCGCTGGCCATTCTGCTGCTGATCAGCTACGCGCAGAATCGCGGGCGCGACCTGTGGCCGCAGATCGCCGGGGCGGGCGCGCTGGCTGGCACGGCAACCGCCGTCGCGCTGGCCGGCGGCGCAGCGACCGGGACGGCGCTGGCGCTGTGGGCGATTATGGTGGGGCGCAGCATCCCGTCCATCCTCTACGTCCGCGCCCGGCTGCGCCTGGAGAAGGGCAAGCCGTTCGCCCTGGCCCCCGTCGCCGCTGCCAGCGCGCTGGCGGTGACTGGGGTGGGCGCGCTGGCCGTCATGGGGCTGGCCCCGGCCCTGGCGGTGGTGGCGCTGGCGATCCTGCTGGTGCGCGCCCTGCATGGCCTCTCGTCCCGGCGCTGGCAAGTGCGCGTGCAGACCCTCGGCTTTCTGGAACTGGGCTACGGGGCGCTGACCGTGCTGCTGACCGCCATCGGGTACGCGCTGGGGGTGTAGTGAACGCATCGCCCCCGGTGTAGGGAGCGCCTCGTCAGAATGCAGACTTCGGAAGTCTCCGCAGACTTCCGAAGTCTGATTTACTTCGCTCGCGTTTTCCCCGCTTGAGACTTTGCCGCGCGCCGCTATAATCTGGGCGTTGCCGTCCACACAGGAGATGCGCCCATGTATATCGTCCACGTCTTCTGCCACGTCAAGCCGGAGTTCGTCGAGCCGTTCAAGGCCGCCTGCCTGGACAACGCCCGTCACAGCGTCGAGGAGCCGGGCATTGCCCGCTTCGATGTGATCCAGCAGGCCGACGACCCGACGCGCTTCGTGCTGGTCGAGGTCTACCGCACACCCGACGATCCCCCGCGTCACCGCGAGACGGCGCACTACGCGCGCTGGGCGGAGGCCGTTGGCGACTGGCTGGCCGAGCCGCGCAGCAAGATCGTCTACGCCAACGTCTTCCCCGATGACGAGGGATGGGGGTAGCTCATGCGCTTCGAGTTCGCCACCGCCACACGGATCATCTTCGGCGAGGGGACGCTGGCCGAGGTCGGCACGCTGGCCGCCGGCCTGGGACGCTGCGCCCTGGTCGTCACCGGGCGCTCGGCGGAGCGGGCCGCGCCGCTGCTGGCTCGCCTGGACGCGGCGGGCGTCGCCTGCCAGACCTTCGCCGTCGCCTATGAGCCGACCGTTGACCTGGCCCTGCAGGGCACGCAGGTCGCGCGCGATCTGGGCGCAGACCTGGTGATCGCCTTCGGCGGCGGCAGCGTCATAGACGCGGGCAAGGCCATCGCCGCCCTGCTGACCAACCCCGGCGATCCATTCGACTACCTGGAAGTGATCGGGCGCGGCAAGCCGCTGCCACACGCCGCCGCGCCGGTCATCGCCATCCCCACCACCGCCGGGACGGGCAGCGAGGTCACGCGCAATGCGGTGCTGGCCTCGCCGGAGCACCGCGTCAAGGTCAGCCTGCGCTCGCCGCTGATGTTGCCCGCCGTCGCCCTGGTGGACCCAGAACTGACCTACGGCCTGCCCCCGGCCATCACTGCCTACACGGGGCTGGACGCGCTGACCCAGGTCATCGAGCCGTTCGTCACCCCCGCCGCCAACCCGCTGACCGACGCCATCTGCCGCGAGGGTATCGTGCGGGCGGGGCGCGCGCTGCGCCGCGCCGTCGCACGCGGCGACGACGCCGAGGCCCGCGCGGACATGGCCTTCGCCGCGCTGTGCGGCGGGCTGGCTCTGGCCAACGCCAGACTGGGCGCGGTGCACGGCTTCGCCGGGCCGTTCGGCGGCATGTTCGACGCGCCGCACGGGGCCGTCTGCGCGGCGCTGCTGCCGCACGTCATGGCCGCCAACGTCGCCGCGCTGCGCGAGCGTGCGCCAGGGCACCCCTCCCTGTGCCGCTACGAGGAGGTCGCCCGTCTGTTGACCGGCGATGCGCGCGCCTCCGCCGACGAGGGCGTGGCCTGGGTGCGCGACCTGGTGGCCGATCTGGGTGTGCCGGGCCTGGCTGCGTATGGGCTGGACGAAGCGACCTTCGACACGCTGATCCCGGCGGCGCAGCGTTCGAGTTCGATGAAGGGCAACCCCGTCGCGCTGAGCGACGATGAGTTACGCGCTATCCTGGCGCGGGCGATGTAGGCGCGCATGAAGCGTTGGCAGGCCGACCTCACGCTGGGCTTCGTCGCGCTGATCTGGGGATCAACCTTCGTCATCGTCCAGAACGCGCTGGACGACGCCGCACCGCTGACCTTCGTCGCCTGGCGCTTCAGTCTGGCGGCGATCCTGCTGGCGGCGCTGTTCCGCCGCCGCGTGTGGGGGCTGACGCGGGCTGAGCTACGCGCCGGCGCGCTGATCGGCGTGTGGCTGGCCGGCGGCTACGTCTTCCAGACAATTGGCTTGCAGACGACGACCACAGCCAAAGCCGGGTTCATCACCGGGCTGAGCGTGGTCATCGTGCCCGTCCTGGCGACGGTGCTGCTACGCCGCCCGCCGGGGCGCGGCCCTGCCCTGGGCATCCTGGCGGCAACGGTCGGGCTGGCTTTCCTGTCGCTGGAGCGCGACCTGAGCATGGCAACCGGCGACCTGTGGGTGCTGGCCTGCGCGTTGATGTTCGCCCTGCACATCGTCAGCGTGGCCCATTTCGCGCCGCAGCACGACACCATCCGCCTGACGACGGTGCAGATCGCCACCGTCGCGGTGCTGGCTGGCGGGGCCTCGTTCGTCTTCGGGACGCCGCGCGTGGATTTGCCCGCCGAAACCTGGGGGGCGATTGCCTTCACCGGCCTGGTGGCGACGGCACTGGTCTTCAGCCTGCAGGTCTACGCGCAGCGTTTCACCACGCCGACGCACAC
>CAYNHD010000427.1:0-3336 GCA_964396775.1 uncultured Thermoflexus sp.
AAACCCGCCCCTACATGACATTTGCGCGTATTACCCGCCTTGAATGTCAAATCTCTTTAGGGGTGTAGGGGCGTATAGCCATACGCCCCTACGAAGAGCATCCACGCGAGTGACCACGTTGTACGCGATCACGAACTGGCTTAGCCCGTCCAGCCGACCGAGCTGCGATACTGGGCAAGCTGGTTCTCGCGGCCCAGGCGATCGGTGATCTCGTTCCACGCGGCGGCAGCGTTGTCCAGCGCTTCCTGGGCGCTGATCTCACCGGCAATGGCGCGGGTGATCTCCACGTCCAGGGTCTGCTGGTACTCTGCGGTGCCGGTAATACGCAGGTCGAGCACGGCGTTCGGATGGGCGATGCCGGTCAGGATAGCGTCCAGGTAGTCCCTGGCGCTTTCCTCGTCGAAGCCGGCCTCGATCCACAGATCAAGGGCCTCGAACTGGCTGTAGCGAGCCGGGTTGATGCCCGTACCGCCGGTGACCGCCAGGACTTTGACCAGTTCAGGCCGGGCCATGAAGGCCGCGAAGTCCAGCGCCGCTTCCTTCACGTCGCTGTCCGCCGCCACGCCGATGACCCAGCCACCGAAGGCGATGAAGGGAGCCGTGTTCACGCCACTTTCGGGCGTCACCCACTCACCCTTCTCGTAGTCCCAGTACTGGTCGCCGCCGGGCAGCGGGGCGAAGCCCACCTGGCCCTTGATCAACGACAGATTCTCGTCAATCGACATCGTGCCGACATCGCCCCAGTCAATGTTGAACACTGACAGGCCGGTCGGGAAGAAGTTACGCGTGTCGGCAACGTCCCAGTTGATCTGCTCCGGCGGGCCGAGCTTCGTGCTCAGCATGAAGTCTTCAAGTGCCTTGACCCAGCCGGGGTTGTTGACCTGGGGGGTCATGTCGTCGCAGCTGAAGAAGAAGCAGGGGTTGCCGGGAATCTTGCCGTAGCCCGCAGCGTGTGAGAAGTAGACGTAGAAGGCTTGCGTGTTGCGCTTCTGCGCTTCCATCACGCCGTAGATGGGGGCCGTCATACCAGCCGTCTCGACTTCCTTGCCATTGAAGAACTCGGCGATGTCGTAGTACTGGCTCCAGCTCACCGGCTCGGCCAGCGGATAGCCGTACTCGGCCTCGAACTCAGCCGCATACTCGCCGCCATCCACCAGGTCCTTGCGGTAGTAGAGCATGTGCGAGTCACCGTCGTACGGCAGGGCGTAGATCGTGTCGCCCCAGGCGATGATGCGCTCGCGGTAGAGCGGGATGACATCGTCCATGTCCACCTTATCCAGGATTTCCTGGGGGATCGGCTCCAGATAGCCGGGAGCCATGTAGTCGCCCGACCAGGGGGCGGGGAAGACCAGCATGTCGTAGGCGCCGGAGCCGGTCGAGAGGGCCGTGATCGTCTTCTCGAACAGGTCGCCCCAGGCGAACTGCTGCAACTCGACCTCACCGCCGGTCAGCGCTTCCCATTCGGGGGCGTAGTCTTCGATCGGGCCGCCGATGGAGCGCCCTTCTTGGGTCACCACCACCACCTTCTGGCCCTGGAACGGCTTGTCACCCTGGGCCATGGAGGTGGGCACGACACCCACGACCAGGGCCGCGATGATCAACAGTACGAGCAGTTTCTTGTTCATAAAGCTACCTCCACCAGACTAACTAGCGAAAGAAACCCTAGGACGAGCCGACAAGCTGTGTGCGAGGTTCCGATCCCGCCTTCCTCCTTTCTGTGCTCTGCCGTCGTTGTGGATGGCAAGTGTGGCAACGATGTAGGGGTACTTTTGGCGCACCACCACGAAAGAAATCTTCTCTGCAAAACGCCCCGTAATCAGCTATCACTCTCTCTGCTAGATACAACCTCTGAGCCTACAATCCCTCATACCAGCACAACCTCTTGCAGGACCGACTCCCGAAGCTCTTCCCGCAGGGCACTCTTAGACACCTCATCCACTTTCCGCTGAAGTTGTTCCTCCAAGAACAGGGCCAACCCTACCAGGTCGAACAGGTCTGCGTTGTCATCGAAATCCACCAAGATGTCAATATCGCTAGCTTCACTCTGCTGTGCTCGCACGAAAGAGCCGAAAAGCCCGATCTCCCTCACCCGGTATCGTGCAGATAACTCCGGCTTCAGCTTCCCTAAGAGTACCAGAAGCTGCTCTGTGTCCATAGGCAGCATTAGGAGAGGCTTTCTTCTAACGGCTGGATCGCGGCTTGTTCCTCACAATCCAGTATACAGCGAAACGTTTTCCCCTGTGAAACGTCCTCCTGGCGCTGCTATCCTTTGCGCGCCCCGCTCTTGCCGTGCAGCGACTAGCCCTTAGGCACCAGCACCACTCCCTGGTTTAGCACCTGGGGATCGAAGTGCTGCTCGACCAGCGCCTGCCGGTCGCCCGGCGCGCGGACGCGCACCAGCTCAACCTCGAAGCGCGTCCGGTCGCCGCGATGCAGGGCGTGATAGTATTCGACGGGCGTGCCGTCGCTCAGGTAGCTTACGCTGTCGAGCAGGATCAGCGGCGCGCCTTTCTTCACCTGCAGCATCTCGGCCTCGACCTCGTTGGCGGCCACCGCCTCTACCGTGCGGTGCCCGCGCGCGATGACGATGCCGCACGCCTCGTCCAGGAAGGCGTACAAGGATCGCCGGGAGAGGTCAACCTCCAGCAGGGCCGGGCAGACAGCGTGCGGGATGTAGGTGGTGACAAGCTGGATGGGTTCGTCCTGGACGAAACGCAGGCGTTCGATAACGATGACCGGCGTTTCGGGCGCGATGCCCAGCCGCTCGGCGATGCGGCGGCTGGCTGGGGCGACTTCCTGGCACAGGACGCGCGCCGTCGGGGTGTAGCCCTGCTCCACCATGTCCTGGTAGAAGCCAGTCAGCTTTTGCACCAGGCTCTCGGTGATCTTGGGTGGGGCGGCGTAGGTGCCCTTGCCCTTCAGGCGCGTCACCAGGCCGTGCTGGGCCAGGTCGTTGAGTGCCTGGCGGATCACCGGGCGGCTGACGGCGAACATCTGGCAAAGCTCCGGCTCGCTCGGCAGGCGGTCGCCGGGCTGCCAGGTGCCCGCCTGGAGGTGCTCGCGCAAGGCATTGCGCACCTGGATATGGTAGGGAATGCCATTGGTGCGGTTAATTGAGAAATCCAAAGTCATGGCTTGTTATCTTGTCATTACAAGTGCTTATGCTGTATTATAGACTAACCTGATGCGGCTTGCAACTGGTTGCTGGGGGGTGCACGAACAACCTGTTGCCAGGGGAAGTTCAGGAATGCTCGCTGAAGGCCTCCCCCCTCAGTCCCCCCTCCAGCAGAGCTAGAGGGGGGACGATCTGGCAGGCGGTTCTCCCCTTCCCCTGGC
>CAYNHD010000428.1:0-3336 GCA_964396775.1 uncultured Thermoflexus sp.
CCAGCCGTCCCCCGCCGGACTCCAGCGCCGCCACGACCGTCTGGCGCATCCCTATCTCGGCGGCCAGCGCGCCCAGTGCGGTCTCCGCCGCAGCCGGGTCGCCCTGCAAATCGTTGCACAGCCAGGTATCCTGCTCCTGCCACAGCCGCGCGACCGGACTCTCCGGCGGTGAGGGCACCTGGTAGAAGCGCACGCGCTCCTCGTCATCCATGCCGAAGAAGGGCCGCTGGCTGACCAGCACCTGCTCCTCGCTGTCATAGAGCAGGATGCCGCACAGCTCTGCGTCAAGCTGGGCGGCGATGCGCGCCGTGATCTGGGCGTATAGCTCGGCGGGGTTGCGCAGCGCGCTGCTGGCCTGGGCGATTTGCTGCAGGCCGCCCAGGGCGTGCGCGCGGCGCTGAGCCTGCTCGTAGAGGCGCGCGTTGTCCAGCAGGGCCGCCACTTGAGCGGACAGCGCGACCAGCCGGCGCAGGTCGCCTTCGTCAAAGCGGGCTTCCTCGCGCGCGTTGGCGACCAGCAGCACGCCCACCCGCCGCGCGCCGGCGGCCAGCGGGATCAGGGCCAGGCTGTGAATGGTGATGGCCGTGATGATCTGGCTCAGGCCCAGGGCGCGCAGCAGGTCTTCGCCCGGCTCGTTGGTCAGCCAGGCGGTTCCTTCGCGCCAGACGCGGGCCAGGTCTCCCCCGTCGGCGAGGGCGGCGCGGTGCCCGGCGATGCGCGCGTCCGGCACGCCGTGGAAAGGCGTCTGGGCGGAGAGGGTCTGCTGCTCCTCGTCGTAGAGCAGCACGCCGCATATTTCGGCCTGCACCAGGGCTGCCACGCGCCCGGTAAGCTGGGCGAGCAGGGCCGGCGTGTCGCCCAGCCAGCCGAACGTCTCGGCGACCTGGCGCACGCCGCCAAGCTCGTGCAGACGCTCGGTCTGCGCCTGAGCGAAGCGAGCCATCTGCAGCGCCGCCGCCACCTGCCCGGCGACCGCCTCCAGCAGGGCCAGCTCGCGCCGCCCAAACGCGCCGCGCGCACGGTGCGACAGTTCCAGCGTGCCGACGCAGCGATCCCCGGCCAGCAGCGGCACGCCGACGTAGCTCTGGAAGGCGGCGGCCCCTGCTTTGGGCTGCACGTCGTTGCGCGCGCACACGTCTTCAATGAGCAGCGGCTGGCGGTACATGGCGATCCAGCCCGTGTAGCCTTCGCCTGGCGCGTAGACTGCCCCGCCCGCTTCGAGGTCGAGCGGGACCAGCCCGCCCGTCTCGGCGCGGCGCGCGCCGCCCACCGAGCGCAGCCGGTCACCCTCTGCGTCGGCCAGGGTGATCTCCGCCGCGTCGAAGGCGATGACCGGCTCCAGGCTGGCCAGGATCGCCTCTACCAGCGCCGGGAGATCGGCGTTGGCCGCCGCCGCCCGGCTGACATCTTCGGCGATGGACAGGGCGCGCAGCGGGTCGAACTCGACCGGGGCGGCCAGTGCGTCGCCGCCTAGCTCGCGCAGCAGCAGCACCATGCGCTCGCCGTCCGGCGTGGGGATGGCGTGGGAGATGGCCTCCACCTGGCGCGGGCCGATGCGCAGCACCGCCCGTCCGGGCCGGGCGAGCAGGTCGTAGAATGTCTCGGCAGGGCGCACCTGGCGGGCCATGACGGTCAGAGTGGGCGTTTCGCCGTCCAGCCCGAACCAGCGGCGCGCCGGTTCGTTGGCGAAGACGATGTGCCCGCGCCCCTCGGCCACGATCATCGCGTCATCGCTGGGCGGCAGACTCACCGGCACGACGGGCCGCGCCAGGGCCTCGTGCCCGGCGTCCAGGCTGCGCTGCGCCTGGCGCACCAGCACGAACAGCCAGGCGAAGAACACCAGGCCGATGAGGATGAGAGAGATTTCAAGCATCTGTCATCGCTCGCGCACTCTCAGGTGCCGCTGCGCGGTCGAGGGCGAAGGGCGCGCGGCGCGCTACCATTCAGTGGTGACTGTTGCCTGCGCGCCAGCGCCCCCGTGCCGGCGGCTCTCGGCAGCCATCTCGGTGATCTCGCGGATATCGGCGAACTGCCGCGTCGCATTGCTGACCCAGCCAATAGCCAGGGACATCAAGGGCACCTTTTCGTTGTCCTTCATCATGAAACCGCGCTCGCGGTCAATGAAGGAGTAGTGCGTCTGGACTTCTTCGGCGAAACGCTCGGTCAGGCGCTTGAGCATGGCCTCGGCCTTGCCGGAATAGGTGATGATCACGAAGTTGTCGCTGCCGGCGTGCCCGGCAAAGTCTTCTGGCGTGCCCAGTTCGTCGAGCACTTCGCCCACCAACAGCGCCATGAAGCGCAGCACGTCGTTGGCGGCCACGAAGCCGTAGACATCCTTGAACGCTTCGTAGTGTTGCAGGCGGATGTCCAGATAGGCCCAGGTTTTGTCTTCGCGCATGACCTCGCGCAGCTTCTCTTCGATCAGGCCGCTGCTGGGCAGGCCGCTGTTGGGGTCGGTGTAGTGGTCGCGCGCGGCGCGCTCGATCTGGTTCTTGACGCGCAGCTTCAGTTCCTCGATGTCAAACGGCTTGGTGATGTAATCGTCGGCCCCCAGTTCCAGGCCGGCGATCTTGTCGCTGCGCTCGTCTTTTTGCGTCAGGAAGATGATCGGGATGTGGCTGGTGCGCGTCGTCGAGCGAAGCTGGCGGCAGACATCGTAGCCGTTCATGTCCGGCAACATGATGTCCAGCACGATCAGTTGGGGAAGCTGCTTGCGCGTAAGCTGCAACACATCCCCGCCGCGCGGCGCGACCTGAACCTCGTAGCCCTGCCCGCTGAAGTAAATGCGCAGCATGTCAGAGATGTCGCGGTCGTCTTCCACGACCAGGATTCTGCCCTTGCCCATCCCTCTGCATCCTTCCCGTAGGTGGGGCTGTATCTGGCAAGCGAAAAAGCCGCGCGCTGGTGGCGTGCGTTTCCCCGCGCCCCGCCGGGGTCTGGCGCGCGCCATGCGGACTGGCTGGCAGCCTCCACTATACCATGAGAACGCGGATAGGGCAGCCTCAGCCCCGCAGACTACCCCACAAGAGGCGGGCCGATCAAGCAGGTTTCACACAATTTTCATAAGGGTGCCGCCAGGGGCGACGTGCGGGAGTGGGAAAAACATGCCAGGGAGGGGCGCTGCTCTGCTGTGCCCTCGTCAGCCTCACCCCCAGCCTCGCTACGCTCGGCTCTTCCCTCTCTCCGTTGACGGAGAGGGGGTGAACAGGCGGGTGAGAATCATTGAGACGGGCAAAGTGATGTCAGGCACGGTATTAGCCCCACCCCAAAATACCCTCCCCAAGGCCGGGGGAGGGGAATTGACGGCAGCCTTACAAACCCTCACCACAGGGGGGT
>CAYNHD010000429.1:0-3335 GCA_964396775.1 uncultured Thermoflexus sp.
CCTTGCGCCTCTAGCTCCTTGCGCACCTGGTGGTAGACCATCTCCGAGTCGTACTGGGCGCCGGCGCCGGCCAGGAACTTCTGCTCGGCTTCGGGGATGCCCAGCCGGTCGAAGGTGCGCTTGATGTTTTCGGGCACTTCGTCCCACGAGCGCGCTTCCTGCTCGACAGGCTTAACGAAGAAGTAGATGTCGTCCTCGTGGAGGCCCGACAGGTCCGGCCCCCAGGTGGGCACGGGCTTGCTCTGGTAAATCTCCAGCGCCTTGAGACGGTAGGCGCGCATCCATTCCGGCTCGCCTTTCATCTCGCTGATCTGGCCGACGATCTCGGCGTCGAGGCCCTTGCGCGCCTTGAAGACGTAGGTATCGGGATCGCGGAAGCCGTACTGCTCGTCGTAGGCTTCGCGGATGCCCTGAAGCTGCTCTGCATCACCCATGATGGTTGCTCCGTTGGTTAAGGCGGTCAGCGTGCAACTTTCAGCTATCAGCGAAAGGCAAGGGCGCTGTTCTGCTGCGGACGGCGAGAACCTGCGTTTCCTTGCCTGCTGGCGGCTGAGTGCTGATGGCTGACCGCTATCTGCCGCTGCCGTTCTGCTTTTCGCGCAGCCAGTCGTAGCCTTGCTCTTCGAGGTGCAGCGCCAGGTCTGGGCCGCCGCTCTCCACAATCTGGCCGTCCATCATGATATGCACGAACTGCGGCTTGATGTAGTTGAGGATGCGCTGGTAGTGCGTGATGACCAGCACGCCCAGGTTCGGACCGTAGAGGGCGTTGACGCCCTCCGACACGACGCGCAGCGCGTCAATGTCCAGGCCGGAGTCCGTCTCGTCCATGATGGCGATCTTCGGCTCCAGCACGGCCATTTGCAGAATCTCGGCGCGCTTCTTCTCGCCACCGGAGAAGCCGTCGTTGAGATAGCGCCCGGCGAAGTCGTGATCCATGCGCAGCATGTCCATCTTCTCGATCATCAGCCTGCGGAAAGCCGGGATCGGGATGCCCTTGTCTTCCGGGTTCGCCGCGCGCCGCCGCGCGTTGAGCGCATTGCGCAGGAAGTTGGCGACGGTGACGCCGGGGATGGCGACGGGGTACTGGAAGGCCATGAACAAGCCCAGGCGACTGCGCTCGTCCGGCTCCAGGTCCAGGATGTCTATGCCGTCGAAAATGATCTGCCCGGCGGTGACTTCATAGGCGGGATGGCCCATGATCGTGTTGGACAGGGTGCTCTTGCCGGAGCCGTTCGGCCCCATCAGCGCGTGAATCTCTCCCTGGCGGACGATCAGGTTGACGCCCCTCAGAATCGGTTGGTCTTCGACACTGACATGCAGATTGCGAATTTCTAGCGCAGCGCCCATTGGTATGCTGTATCTCCTCACTGACTGCGGTACGTTCTAGTCACGGCTTATCTCAGCCGCTAAGTCTCCCTCAGTTGAGAACTTTTCGCAACAGTTCTAGCGTGATTATAACAGGTAGACGGGGGGAAGCCAATAAGCAAGGCGGTTATCTTATAAAAACCTAATGTGGGCCGGTTTGTCGGGGACGCTGCACCTGTTTTATACTCTGCTCAGTACGAACTTCGGCCATATGCACAGGAGCACGGTTCATGTTCGACCAACCGCTCGACCCCGGCGCGGTAGCGCGCGCGCAGAAGGAGCACCTGGTGCGCGAGGCACTGCGCGAGATTTACGACCCGGAAATCGGCCTCAACGTGATCGAACTGGGGCTGGTGCGCGAGATCCTCATCGAAGACGACAGGCTGCACCTGGTGATGATCCTGACCACGCCATTCTGCCCCTACGCGCCCCAACTGCTCGAAGCCACACGGCGCAGAGCGCAAGAGGCGCTTGGTGTGCCCACGACCATCGAGGTCGGCATGGAGATGTGGGATCCCTCGATGGCCGAAGAGGGCGTGCTGAGCGACTGGGGGCTGTTCTAGGCCGCGTCGGCGAGTTGCTCTCTTCTCTGCCTGCGAGCGCGTTCCTTCCCGCTCGCAACCTCACCCCCTGTCCTCGCTACGTTCGGCCTTTTCCCTCTCCACCTGCGATACCGTTGGCGAATGCCTCGTAGGGGTGTATAGCAATACGCCCCTACGGGGCGCAGCAGAGCAACGCCCCTACGAAACGGCGCGTGCTTAGTTCGCCAACAGTATCCTGCGGAGAGGGGGAAGTGAGGTGCGTCAGCGCCGAGCGGGGGTGAGGTCGTCAAGCGGGCATCAAGGCTGTTCCCCTGATTGCTCCAGCGTCAGTGTATAAGCCCCCGTCTGGCCCGACTGTGCGCCGTTGCGCACTTCCACCAGGTAAACGCCTGTCGTGGGGATCGCCAGCGTCACGCTGAGGGAGCGCGTCCCCGCGCCCTCGCTGCTGAAGAGGGCGGTTGCGCCGTCCAGCGTGATGACGCTCAGCGCCGGGGCGATGGCCTCTTCGGTGGTCAGCGTCAGCGTGACGGCGCTGCCTGCTTCGGCGTAGAAGTAGTGGCGCTGGCCGTTTTCGTCGCCGGTCAGCAGGCTGGCAACAGGTTGGCCCGCTGTCATGAGCGTCACCTGGGAGCGGTCGAGCACCAGCTCATACGCTCCGCCCGGCGTCTTCCCGTTCCAGCTTACGATGACCACATAGGGACTGTCCCCCTCGATCACGATCGGGTCGAGTGCGTCTGTAGTGGCGGCAGATTCCGTGCTGGCGAGTGGGCCGTCCGGCCCGTAGACCGTGAGAAACGGGTCGCCCGCCGGGTCGTCGTCGCGCACGCTGAGGCGCAGCATGGTTTCGCCCTGGCGAGCCAGCACGCCGATCAGAAAGTGATCATTGGGGTGCCCGGCGCTCACCGCGCCGGTGACCGGCTTGCCGGGCGCAAGCTCCGGCGCGGTGTTGAGGTCGCGCAGCGAGAGCAGGTACGGCCCGGCACCGTCGTAGCGGTCGGCCAGCACGGTGTACTCGCCGTCGGCGCGCAGCAGCAACGGCCCGATGCGCGCGTTGGTGCCCTCGCCGCTGTCGTCGTCACTGGCGAGAGTGCCGCCCGCCGGGTCGAGCAGCGTAAGCAGGGTGTCTAGGTCGCTGGCGTCGGCGGGGCGCATGTCAATCAACACCAGGTCGCCAGCGCGCCCGGTGAATTGCCAGGGCTGGGCGGAGGTGGCGCTGGTCAGGTAGCCCTGCTGCGTCTCGCCGTAGCGCAGGCGCGCTTCCTGGCGGGGCGCTAGCCCGGCGGAGATGGGGCCAGTGCTGAGGGTGGCGACGGTGGCGAGCGTCAGGAGCAGCGTGCGCGGGCGGGCCATGATCCGTTTCCTTGTGCGTCGCGTTGGCTGGACGGTCTGCCGCCCATTATACCCTGCCGGGCGGTCGTGCCGCTCACC
>CAYNHD010000430.1:0-3317 GCA_964396775.1 uncultured Thermoflexus sp.
GAGCGCCCGATGCCCAGGTGCACACGGCGGTGCAGCGGCTCGGCGGTGATGTCGCGCCCCTTGAACCACACCGTCCCTCCGGTGGGGCGCAGGTTGCCGCTCAGCAGATTGAACAGGGTCGTCTTGCCCGCGCCGTTCGGCCCGATGATCGCGTGCAGTTCGCCGGCGCGCACGCGAATGTCTACGTCGGCGACGGCAACCAGGCTGCCGAACTCTTTGCGCAGCTTCTTGCCTTCGAGGATGAACGTCTCTTCGACCATACACCTGCTCGCTTCAAAGACCGTTCGAGAACCTCACCCTCCGCCGTCTATGGAGAGAGGGGATCAGTCTGCGGTCAAGTCCCCTCTCCGCGTGTGATACTGTTGGCGAAATGCCCCCGTAGGGGCGTATTGCAATACGCCCCTACGGGGGCGCAGCAGAGCAGCGCCCCTACGAAACCAGCGCGTGCTTAGTTCGCCAACAGTATCGCGTGTGGAGAGAGGATTCGGGGGTGAGGTAAACTGTTCCATACAAGACTTCTCAAATAGCCCCGCAAAGGCGGGGGATGCACGGCGTGCACCCCCCGCCAGCCCGTTATGGTACGGACGACGCTACTGGGCGCGCTCGGCCAGCGGCGTGCAGTCGAGCGTCTCGCTGCTGCGGTCGGCCCCGGCCTCGCACGGGATGTCGGTGATCTCGATCTCTTCCAGCAGTTCGTAGAACTTGAACTCCGGATCGGTCAGGTTGGTGATGCGCACGGCGTACATGGGCATCAGCGCCTGGTGATCCTCGGCGCGCATGAAGTAGGTGCCCTTCGGCCCTTCCCACTGCAAGCCTTCCATCGCGGGGATCAGCGCGTCAAGCTCGGTCGAGCCTTCGGCCTTCTGCAGGCCGAGCACCAGCGCCTGGGCGTTGGCGAAGCCGCACTCGGTGAACAGGTCGGGCACGTCGTTGTAGACTTCCTTGTGGCGCGCCACCAGCCAGTCGTTGACCTCAGTCTGGGGCAGGGTGTAGTGGTAGACGATGAACCCGTCGCTGGGGATGATCGTAGCCTCGGCGAAGGCAAGCTGGAACTCATTGGAGTTGAAGAAGGCCAGGGCCGCCATCTTCTCGGCCACGCCTAGCTCCTGAATCTGCTTGACCAGCGGAATCGTCGTCGCGCCCGCCCAGATATAGATCACGCCGTCCGCGCCGGAGTCGAGAATCTGCTGCAGGTAGGGGGCGAAGTCGGTCGTGTCCAGCGGGGCATAGAGCGTGTCCATTGCCGGGGTCGCGCCCGCCTGCTGGAGGGCGTAGTCGAACGCCTCCGCCTCTTCGCGCCCGAAGGCGTAGTCGGCGGCAAGCTGGACGTAGGTCGGGCCGATGGCGTCTACCCAGAAGGGGGCCAGCACCAGCGCGTCGTGCCACGAGTTGCGGCAGGCGCGGAAGGTGGTCGGCTCGAATAGCTCGCCGGTCAGGTTCTTGGCGGCGGCGGGGCCGGCCATCAGCACCACGCCGTACTCGGCGGCGATGCTGACCAGGCCCTGCGTCACGCCCGACGACGGCGCGCCGACGAGCACTTCCACGCCCTCGACCTCGATCAACTCACGCGCCTGGGTGGCGGCGATGTTCGGGTCGTTGGCGTAGTCGCGCACGACGATCTCGATCGGGCGACCGGCCACTTCCATTGTGCCGTCGGTGGCGTATTCGAGGCCCAGCGTGAAGCCGTTCTGTAGCTCGACGCCGTAGAGTTGCAGCGCACCGGTCAGGTCGGTCAGCAGGCCGATCTTGAGCGGCTCGCCTTCCTGGGCGCGGGCTGGCCGGTACGACGGAACCGCGACCAGCGACAGCGCCAGCAGCGCAGCCAGTACGATCAGTGTCCCTTTACGCATGGTCAAATCTCCTTGAAAGTGTCTCAAACCCTACGAATTGGTGGGTGGTGTGCAGAATCGCATAACCGGTTGTCTGTCTCCTGTGCGTGATGGTTGCTGGCGCTCCTCCTTCCGCTCATTAGACCTTGATTGCTGGCTCGTTCATTCCCCCACACAACCTCACCCCCTGGCCCCCTCTCCGCTGGCGGAGAGGGGGAAGTTGAGCGCAGCGAAACGGGGGTGAGGTCCATCACGGGCAATCAAGGTGCTCATCAGCCCAAGACCCTTTCAGAGACTGCTCACGAAAACCGCTCGCGCAATTCGCGCTTGAGTATCTTCCCCGCCGCCGAGACGGGCAGGGCGTCGAGGAAGACGACGGACCTGGGGACTTTGTAGGCGGCCAGATGCTCGCGCAGGAAGGCGAGTAGCTCTTCCTCGCTGGCAGCAGCGCCCGGCTTGAGCACCACGCAGGCTTTGCCCACCTCGCCCCATTTGGGATCGGGCACGCCGATCACGGCGCACTGGTGCACCGCCGGATGGCGGTAGAGCGCCTGCTCGATCTCCACCGGGTAGACGTTCTCCCCGCCGGAGATGATCATGTCCTTCTTGCGATCCACGATGTAGAAATACCATTCCTCATCGCAGCGGGCCAGGTCGCCGGTGTGGAACCAGCCGTCCTCGTCCACGACCTCGGCCATCGCTTCCGGCAGGTTGAAGTAGCCGGAGCAGAACGACGGCCCCTTGAGCACCAACTCACCAACCTGGTTGGGCGGGAGCGGGCGATTGTCCTCGTCCACGATGCGCGCGTCCACGAAGAAGTTGGGCCGCCCGATGCTGCCCGCCTTGCGGATGGCGTCCTCCGGGGCCAGGGCGAAGATGCCCGGCCCGAACTCGGTCATGCCGAAGCCTTGCTTGAAGCGCACGCCCTTCTCGCGCCCGAACTGCTCGACCAGCGGCACCGGCAGCGGCGCGCCGCCGCTGGTGCAGAAGCGCAGGCTGCTCAGGTCGGCGGTCGGCCAGTTGGGGGCCTGGGTGAGCATCTGGTACATCGTCGGCACGGCCCCGATGAAGTCGGCCCGGTACTGCTCGATCAGGTCCAGCACCAGCGCCGGGTCGAAGCGGCGCACCAGCACCACCGTCCCGCCGACGATCATCAGCGGCAGGGTGTAGACGAACATCCCGCCGGTGTGGAACATGGGGAACAGGTTGACGGTGGTATCGCCGGGCAGGATGTCGTGAATGACCGTGTTGAGCGTGTTCCAGGCGATCATGCGGTGGCTGATCTGCGCGCCGCGCGGCAGGCCGGTCGTGCCGCCGGTGAAGATCAGCGCGGCGGTGTCTTCCGCCTCCAACGATTCGCAGGTCACGGCGTCCGGCGCGCCGGATTGCAGCGTCGTCTCGAAGTGCCTGCTGCCAGGAATGCCCTCGCCCTCAATGTGCAGGGTATGCGTCACGGACGAGACCGCAGCCACGACCTGAGCCACATTG
>CAYNHD010000431.1:0-3311 GCA_964396775.1 uncultured Thermoflexus sp.
CCCCTCCTCGTGGGGGAGGGGTCCGGGGTGGGGGGAAACAAGTTCTCAAATGGTCTCTTAGGGTGGGGTTGCAGGCCTTTTCAAACGGCCTCAGAGACCATGTGGAAACCTCACCCCCAACCGCTGTGCGTTATGTCCCCTCTCCGCGTGTGTACGGGGGCGCAGCAGAGCAGCGCCCCTACCTTGCACCCGCCCAGAAGCAGCGCCGTCCATGCGTTGCTGTGTCGTTCGAAATCCGTTAGGAGCGAGTTGTGCATTCCACAAAAATCACTATCATGATTAGGAAGCACTATGAGTCTGCTTGAGCCAGGGAGTCTATGCCATGCGTTTCAAATGGATTCTTCTCACCGTTCTTATCGCGGCTCTCGCCCTGCCCGCCTTCGCGTTGAGTTCGCCCGCGCAGGCACAGGGAGGAGGGACCACCCACGTCGTCCAGCCGGGCGAAAACCTCTACCGCATCGCCCTCAAGTATGGGACGAGCTGGCCAGTGCTGGCCGCTGCCAATAACCTAGCTAACCCCAACCTGATCTATGTCGGGCAGGTGCTGATCATCCCCGCCGGCGGGACACTGCCCCCGGCCACGCCGCCACCAGCTACCCCCGCGCCGGCCACCCCCCTGCCGACCACAGGAACCTACACCGTTGTGGCAGGAGACAACCTGTCGCGTATTGCCGCGCGCTTCGGCACGACGGTCGCCGCGCTGGTGCAGGCCAATAACATCGTCAACCCGAACCTGATCTACGTCGGGCAGGTGCTCAAAATCCCCGGCGCAACCGGGCCAGTGCCGCAGCCTACGGCGCAGCCCACGACAGTCCCCGGCCAGCCCACGCAGCCCGCGCCGACTCCCGTGCCCCCTAGCGGCGCGTTTGAGCTAGGCGGCCATGTCGAGAGCTTCGCCTACCCCGACCTGATGCGCCAGGCGGGTATGACCTGGGTCAAGCGCCAGGTGCGCTACAAGCTGGGCGACTCGCCGCAGGGCCTCGCCGGGGCGATCAGCCAGGCGCACAGCCAGGGCTTCCGCATCCTGCTGGGCATCGTTGGCGATCCGGCGCAGCTTGGCGCGGGCGGCACGGGCTATATGGATCAGTACGCCGGCTACCTGGCGGGCGTGGCTGCGCTCGGCCCAGACGCCATTGAAGTGTGGAACGAGCAGAACCTCGACCGCGAATGGCCGCGCGGCCAGATCAACCCGGCTACCTACACGCAGATGCTGTCTAAGGCGTACACGGCGATCAAGCGAGCCAATCCCAGCGTGATGGTCATCAGCGGCGCACCGTCGCCCACTGGCGCGGAAGGCGCGTTCGGCACCGACCGCGTGTGGAACGACGACCGCTACATTCGCGGGATGGCCTCAGCGGGCGCAGCCAGCTACATGGACTGCCTGGGCATTCACTACAACGAGGGCATCATCTCGCCCGACCAGACCAGCGGCGATCCGCGCGCCCACAGTTCCTATACGCGCTACTTCTGGGGCATGGTCAACACCTACTGGAACGCCTTTGGCGGGGCCAGGCCGCTCTGCTTCACCGAGCTAGGCTACCTGTCGCCGGAGGGCCTCGGCCCGCTGCCAGCGGGCTTCGAGTGGGCGGGTAACGTGACCGTCGCGCAGCAGGCGCAGTGGCTCGGTCGCGCGGCGCAGCTTGCGCGCGGCAGCGGCAAGATTCGCCTGATGATCGTCTGGAATGTGGACTTCACCACCTACGGGGCGGACCCGCAGGCGGGCTACGCCATCGTGCGGCCCGGCGGATCGTGCCCGGCCTGCTCGACGCTCGGCGCGGCGATGCGCTAGGCGCGGAGACCACGCACAGCCCGGAGGGGTGTTTTTGCTGCACCCGCCCCGCTGTCAGACTTCCGAAGTCTTCGGAGACTTCGGAAGTCTCTTTCGGCGGAACGCCCCTCCCTGGCCCCCTCCCCAGCAGAGCCAGGGAGGGGGAAACGCGCCAACCGGCGGTCAAAGTTCCCCTCTCTAGCTCGGCTGGAGAGGGGGATTGAGGGGGAGAAGCATGTAGGGGCGGGTCTCAAAACCCGCCCCTACCCAACATGGCGCATTTCACCCGCCTCGAATGTCAAACCTCATCACGAAGCGGGGCACAGGCGTCCCTACTGGGGGCCGCGCTCGCCGCGATGCAGCAGCAGCGTGCTGCCCAGGATGAGCACCGCACAGACGATCTGCCCGACCACATAGGCGCTCTGATCGCGCTCCAGCGCCGCCAGCACGCTGAAGGCCACCACACCCACCAGCGCCAGCCCATCCACTACTAGCAGCAGTGTGCGCATTCCCGCTGAGAGCCTCACGGTCACCGCCTTTCTGTGCGTCTGCCCCCATTATAGACCACTCCGCTCAGCGCGCAGCACCTTCTCCTGCATAATATATCATTGATATAGTATTGCGGTTCCATTTATTTTCCGTGAAGAACCATGTTATGCTAGGGGTGCATACGGGTCGTTGACAGTCCAAGCCCCCCCTGGCTTGAGGTGGTACCATGTCACAACGGAGCATCGTGCAACGCTTGATCGCGTTTCTCAAGCGACCGGACGCTTTGGGCTACCCGTCCGGCGCGCCCCCGCGCCATTCCTATGACGACTTCGCGCCCCGCGAGTACGACGCCGCCCCCACGCCGGATGGCAGCGACCCCCTGCGCGAGCCGCCGCACAGCGTTCTGGCTCCGGCGCGCCCTGCCCTCTCCGGCTACGTACCGCGCCCACAGCACGACCGTCTCACGCCCCCGCCGCGCCTTCCGCGCTACGACGATGCCCGGCGCGAGCCACGCGAGCGCCCCACCTACGGCCCGCCGCCGTCCGCCCACGAGTCGGCGCGCGCCCCCGTTGGCCTGCCCGTGCAGGCCGAACCGCGCCAACCAGGGTATGCCTCGCGCCTGGATGCGCTGGTTATGCGCGCCCTGCAGCAGTTCAGCGCGCGCTTCGGCTTCATCATCCGTTACGATGACAGCGGGCGGATGCGCTACGTGACCGGGCGCGACATCGGCGGGCGCTATGTGGATCACACCGCCATCGCCCCCGACCGGCGCGCATTGGCCTACACGCTGCGCACCGGGGAATCCAACCTGTTTGTGCAGCAGCAGAGCATGAGCGGAGCGGTGCTGTGCGGGCCGGTGCGCATGAACGGCGAGGTCATCGGCGCGCTGTACCTGGACGGGCCGGCCCAGGGCCGTCTGTACCGGGGCATCTTCGAGATCTTCTGCGACCAGATCGCGCGGCTGCTGGCCGACGAAGCGGCCTAGCGCGTGTTATGCACTTTCAACCCCTATCCCCCAACCCCTTTCCCCGCAAGCAGGGAAAGGGGAGCGATT
>CAYNHD010000432.1:0-3300 GCA_964396775.1 uncultured Thermoflexus sp.
CTTCTCTGCGTCTCTCTGCGGTTCAAGCATTTCGCCCCCATCGTGGGATGCACCCCTGGCGGCAGGCACCGTGCGCGCGCACCCGCCGTCGGCTATAATCCGGGCAGAGTGCGTGTCATGCGGGTGGCGAGGGTGCGCGAGGGCATGGCGGCAAACCAACCGTTCACGATCTCTTTTGACGAGCGCCAGGCGACGGCCATCCGTGTGGGGCCGCACGAGCCGCCGGAGCGCGTCCTGACGGCGCTGGCGCTCCCGCCCTATCGCGGCGCAATCGTCGTGCACGGCGGCGCGAGCGCCCTGGAAGCGGCGGCTATGGCCCCTGTGCGAGCGTTCTTCGCCGAGGGGGTAGTGCCGCTGGCCGAGGAGCACCGTCTGCTGGTGGCCGACGGTGCGACTCAGACGGGCGTGGCGCGCCTGGCGGGTGAGGCGCGCGCCGCTGCCGGGGCGACCTTTCCGCTGGTGGGCGTGGCCCCGCACCGCTATGTCACCTATCCCGGCGGGCTGTCTCCCGGCAGGGAGCGTTTCGCCCTCAACCCCGATCACTCGCATTTCGTCCTGGTGGAGGGCGGCAAGTTTGGCGTGGAGTCGGAGTTCCTGGTTGGGCTGCTGCGCGGGGCGGGCGTGCCGGGGCTGGCGCTGATCGTCAACGGCGGGCAGATTGTCCTGGAGGAGGTGCGCGCGCAGGCCGTGCAGCACAACCCCATCGTCATCGTGCGCGGGTCGGGGCGCGCCGCTGACCGCCTGGCCGACTCGACCAGCGCCGAGCGGCGGGCGCTGCCGCCAGGTGCGCGCCTGTACGTGACCGACATCCGCACGCCCCTGGCGTTCCGCGCGCTGGCGCTCCGCCTGCTGGCGCTGCCCGCGCTGTAGCAAGAACGGGCGCAGACGCGCCCGTCTCCTCTCGATCCGCCGAAGCTGCGCGCTACAAGTGCTGCAACTGCCCGCGCAGTGTCTCCAGCCCGGCGACCCCTGTGTTGATGGCGCGCGGGCGACCCTCCCCGTCCAGCACAAAAGTCGTCGGGACGCTGAGCACGCCCCAGCGCCGCGCCGCGTCAAGCTGCTCCGCCGCGTTGACCTCGATGACCTGCACCCGGTCGCCCAGTTCAGCCAGCAGGCGTTGGATCGCCGGGCGCTGGCGGGTGCGGCAGGGCGCGCAGGCGGGCGTGGTGAAGTAGAGGATGGCCGGGACGCCAGGGCGCAGCGTGGCCAGCAGCGGGTCCGCCGGGGCGATGCGCACGGCGCGGGCAAGCTGCCAGCGCCGCAGCAGCCGGAAGCCGAGCGCCAGCAATACGGCGAAGACCAGAAAGATCAGCAGGCGCTCGATCATCGCGTCACCTCGACCGGCGCGCGGTCAAAGCCGGGCACGCCCAGCCGGTGCAGCCAGTAGTACATGGTGCAGCCGGCGCACCAGCCGGCGAACAGGTTCAGGCTGGCCAGGGCGATCACCAACGCGACCAGCCCCCAACCGATCACGGTCAGCCCGGCGGCCAACGCCAGCGACCCCAGGGCGACGACCGTCCCGCCCACCAGTTGGGCAAAGCGGTGCGGCTCCGGGTTATCGGCGATGACGCGCGGTCGCACCAGCCCGGCGGGGAGCAGCAGGTGTTGGTAGAGGCGCGAGAACAGGCCCAGCGCGGGCACAGCAGCCGAGATGAGCATCACGGCGGCGGTGAAGGCAGCCCACAGTGGCGCGTCCAGCACGAAAGCCAGCGCCAGCAGGGTGATGGTGAACGCCTGGTTGGTGCGTATCTGGTTGTGGTCAACGCGGCGCTCGGCAGTCATGAAATCCTCCTTGATGCAGCGCAGTCAGTGACACGACAAGGCCAACGGGCAGCAGAACGCGGCAGCTCCCGAACAGAGGCGCACAGCGAACATAGTCGCCGTGCCGGGGACGCTGCCGCGCGGTTCAGCCGTTGGCCTGGAATGATGCGGCGTATGGTCGGTCTGAAGCCGTGCGCGTTAGCGCCCCCGCCTCAGACAGATACAGGGTCGGATAGTCAGCATGGGGTGCCTGCTTTCCAGTCGGGATAGACGTATACCACCCACAACTGATGAGATTCTAGGCAAGATACTACTAAATGTCAACGTTCGTTGATATTCTCTATGACAGATTCTGTGACAGATATCGCGCTCTCACCGTTCGGCACGAAATCAGGGAACCCCAGGACCCCAGATTTTCAGCGGACCTTTTCGAACTTGATCTCCCAGCTTCCTTCAACATTGCTTGTTTCCCAGAAGATAGTACAACCTCCCTCAGCACTGCGGTACACAGTGGAGACCTCGAGTCGTTGAACGTCGAAGTCGATCTCGTTGAATGCGGCAGAATCGGAGCACTTGCCAACCAAGACCTGGGGTACCAGGATAAACGCCTGATCACCTACGGTGGCAGAGATAGTCCAGATACCTTCAGGGAGGCTGGTTGCCATCGTAAGCGTCCGGCCTATCCCAGAAATGACAGTTCCACTCTCTATGGTGAGCAGACTTTCTTGTAGGACATCTCTATCAAGCACATCACGGATCGCGAATTCCCAGTTTCCGCTGACGTTGTCTGTCTCGAAGATAAGCGAGCATCCCTGCGATATCAACAGGGCACTTATGATGAGACGATTCGTGTCAAAGTTAAGTTCGTTGAACAGGATGTCGTCTCTGCAATCCCCTTCTACAACGGTTGTCGTCAGGATGAAAGCGTTGTCTTGCACAGTAGCGTCAACGCGATAGGCTCCTCGGGGCAGATCAACGACATCACTAATGTTTCGACCCCGTCCGCTGAACACTGCGATTGGCTCCTGGTCAGCAGGGTAGTAGCGCATGGGAGCTCGCTCGACAAGGAAATCAGCGATATAGGCGTTGGTAACATTCTCCAACTTCACTCGATACCAACCTGGCACTTCTTGAGGCTCGTCGAAAACGAGGAGACTCTCTCCTCGGTTGACTGTGCCTACAATGCGATAACTCGTTCCTGGCCCCTCACGAAGATTCGCAGTGTCGGCAGTAACCAGATACTCGACGGTATTCTCATCTTGGGCACGGACAATGCCGAGAACGAACGAAGAAAGACATACAATGCATAGCACGGTCAAGAGATAATAGTGGCGCTTCATAAGAATTCTCCTTTACTACTACCAAGAATGGGAAAGTGCCCCGTATTGTAGTTCAGTTCAGTTCGATTAGGCAAGTTAAGTGAGAGGGATGATAGGAATCAACGGCCCCGAATTAATCGCCAAGTACACGGGCGCGTTCTAGCGCTCACAGCATCCGGCTGTAGAGGTATTGCACCGCCCCCTCGCGCTTGAAGTCCAT
>CAYNHD010000433.1:0-3281 GCA_964396775.1 uncultured Thermoflexus sp.
AACCAGCGGTCCAAGTCCCCCTCTCCAGCAGAGCTAGAGAGGGGGATTGAGGGGGTGAGGCCCGCACAGCCAGGCTTAAGGTGACGCATAGGGGGCATATGGCGATACGCCCCTACGGAATCATGTCGCCACCAGTATTATCTCGCTCGTGGACTCTGCGCAGCGAGGCCGCCCCCTACCCGCAGCAGCGGCACGGCGGCGGGGCGTCCTCGTCGTCCGTGACCAGTTCAAAGCTGCGCGGCATTTTGGCGATGAAGGGGCAGCTTGCGCCCTGCCCGCAGGTGGTGCAGGCCGGGCTGCTGCCCGTCTCGCGCAGCCTGCCCTTGCGCACCCAGTGATCGATCATCCCCTCCAACATGCCGGGCGGGATGTCCAGTTCGTGGGCAAGCTGGCTCAGCGTGCACGGCGCGCGGGCTTCTTCAAACGCTTGCAGAACCTGGCGCAGAGTGGTGGGCACCGCCGTCACCCTATCCCCAGCAGCAGGCCGCCCTGGTAGACGACGGTTGCCGCCAGCCAGGCCACCAACAGGGTGTAGGTCACCTGGTAGAAGACCCAGCGCCCGCCGAACTCGTGGCGCATCGCGGCGACCGTCGCCATGCACGGCACGTAGAGCAGCACGAAGACGTTGAAGGCCACCGCCGCCAGCTTGCCCCGCTCGGCGGAGCAAGCGGTGCGCGCGAAGGAAGTGGTCAGCGCGCTCTGCAGGGAGGTCAACTCTTCAGCGTCCTCCCCGCGATCCAGCCAGTCGCCCAGGCCGACGTTCACGACAGGCAGCAGGTTCGCCGTGCGCGGGGCGATGTTCGCCGTCTCCTGGACGGTGAGGATGGCCGCTTCGCCGAACGACCGTGCGATCTCGCGCAGGTCGTCCACAAAGCCAGGCGAGTCCGCCTCATCTTCGGCGCTTGTGCCTTCGCCTACTTCCTCCACGTAAATCTGGCTCATCGTGCTGACGACGGCTTCTTTGGCCACAAAGCCGGTGATCAGCGAGCCGGCGGCCTCCCAACTGCCGAATCCGGCAGGTGCGAAGGCCGGCGCGAGCGCCCGGCTGACGGACCCGAACAGGCTGTCGCCGGTGGGCACGTCGTTGAACGTCCCTTCGCCGCGCACGGGCAGCGCCAGCATGAACCAGATGATGATGGTTGCGGCCAGGATGATGGTTGCCGCGTTGCGCAGGAACTGCTGCGTGCGCTGCCAGGCTTGCCGCCAGACGTTGCGCATAATCGGTATGTGATAGGGCGGCAACTCCAGCACGAAGGGCTGAGGCGGCTTGTGGCGATAGACGGTACGTTTCATGGCGAAGCCGGTCAGCAGGGCGATGACAATCCCTAGCAGGTATAGCCCGAAGATCAGGTTGCCGGACTTAGCGCCGAAGAACGCTGCGCCAAAGACGACGTACACCGGCAGGCGCGCCCCGCAGCTCATGAAGGTGGTGATGAAGGCAGTCAGCTTGCGGTCGTCCTCGTCTTCGAGGGTGCGCGTGGCGTAGATGGCCGGCACCGTGCAGCCGAAGCCAACGATCAACGGCAAGAAGCTCTTGCCGTGCAGCCCGATGCTGCGCATGACGCGATCCATCACAAACGCCGAGCGCGCCATGTAGCCGGAATCCTCCAGCACGGCCAGTGCCAGATAGAGAAAGATCAGCACCGGCACGAAGACGAGCACGCCGCCCACGCCGGCGATTATCCCGTCCACGACCAGTGCCGCCAGCCAGGTGTCGCCCAGGCGAACAGCATCCAGCGCGGCCAGCGCCCAGCGCGTCAGCGGCCCGCCGACCAGCGCATCAATCCAGTCCAGGAAGGGCGCGCTGACGTAGGCCGTGAACTGGAAGACGATCCACATCAGCAGCAGAAAGATGGGCACGCCCCAGATGGGATGGGTGATAATGCGGTCGGCCCGGTCGGAGCGCGTCTCGCCGTCGCCGTCGGGCCGCGTCACGATCCCGCGCAGCAGCCCGGCGATCACCTGGTAGCGCCGGTCGGTGATCAGCGTCTCGGCATCTTCGCCGGTCTGCGCGGCGATGCGGGCCATCGCCGCGCGCGCTGCCTCGATCAGCGCGTGGTAGCCTGCCCCGGACAGGCGCGCGTGCAGGTCTTCGTCGTTTTCGAGCAGTTTGATTGCCAGCCAGCGCGGGCGGAACTGGTGACTGAGGATCGGGTCGGCTTCGATCTGCACCTGCAGCGCGGCGATCTCGCTTTCGAGCGGTTGGCCGTAATCCACCGGCGTGGGCAGCAGGCGGGGCGTCCCGTCGGTCTGGGTGCAGATGGCTTTCTTGAGCGAGTCGAGGCCCACCGCCCGGCTGCCTACCGTCGCGACAACGGGCAGCCCGTTCAGCCGGGCGGAGAGCGCCGCCGTGTCAATCGTAATGCCGCGCTGCTGAGCGGTATCGGCCATGTTGAGCGCCAGCACGACCGGCACGCCCAGTTCCAGCACCTGCACAGCCAGGTAGAGGGTGCGTTCCAGGTTGGCCGCGTCAGCTACGGCGACGATGGCACTGGGATGTTCGTTGATGATAAAGTCGCGGGCGATGATCTCTTCGCTAGAATAGGCGTTGAGGCTGTAGGTGCCCGGCAGGTCAATCACCGTGAAGGTGCGCCCGCCGATCTGCGCGATACCAGCCATCTTCTCGACGGTCTTGCCCGGCCAGTTGCCCACATGCTGGCGCTCGCCGGTCAGCGCGTTGAACAGGGTGCTCTTTCCGACATTGGGGTTGCCGGCCAGGGCGATGGTTTGAGGAGTCGGCATCGGCGATCAGCCCTCGTCCTGCGGCGCGGAGTTGCGCGGGGCGACGCGAATGCGGTGCGCCATGCCACGCCCGATGGCCAGCCGCGAGTCCTCGCGCACGGCCAGGATCAGCGGCCCGGCGAAGCTGTTCTGCACGACGCGCACGGTCAGGCCCACGTTGAGGCCTAGGTCGGCCAGCCGCTTGCGCAGGCGGCGACCCTCCTCAATCTGAACCAGTTCCACCGTCTGGCCAGCGGCGACCATGCTCAGCGGCAGGGTAGCATCAGCGCCGTGATGGCGGTGATGCCGGTGATGGTGACGGCGGAAGGCAGGGGGCATAGGACACCTTAAGCTCACAGCATATCGAGAATATTCTCAATTGCGAACAATTCTCAATTATTGTCAGCCGGATGTCAAGTGCGCAATGACAGGTGGCGCTGCAAGTCGTGTGGAACGTCACCCTGGGCTGGCGTTGCGGTGTGGGCACAGACTTCGGAAGTCTAGTGCGGCAGAAGGCCCCTCCCCCTGGCCCCTCCCCGGCCAGGGAGGGGGCAAGCCGA
>CAYNHD010000434.1:0-3273 GCA_964396775.1 uncultured Thermoflexus sp.
TCCTATACCGCTCACCTACGAGATTTCGTATGTCCTTAACTTTATCCACTCCCCAGGTAGGGGCGCTGCTCTGCTGCGCCCTGGTAGGGGCGTATTGCAATTACGCCCCTACGGACCTCCCTTTGTCCCGCGTCGAGCGAATGGCTGACAATCTTTGCAGGCACCCGCCTGCGCGCAGCCTTGACCGGCCCCCGGCTGTTATGGTATGCTCTCGGCAAGCAGAAAAGCGTTGACGGAAACGAGTACGCCCCTGCGTGCCGGTCAGCGAGCCTGGAAGGGTGCGAGCCAGGTGCGGAAGCGGGGCGGAAAATCCTTCCTGAGCTGCAGGCTGAACGCGCGAGCTACTAAGCCGGGCCGGTCTGGTCTCCGTTATCACGACCTTGCCATGCTGGTGGCAGCAGAGCGCCCCCGCTACCTGGGGGAACAAGGGTGGTACCGCGCGAGCCAGGCTCCCGTCCCTTTGGTTGAGGGGCGGGTGTTTTGTTTCTGTGGGGGATTGTGCAGCTTACAGGGAAGCGGGTGACTGAGATGGGGCCAGAGGATGTGACGATTCGCATGGTTGAGCCGCGCGACCAGGAAGCCATCGCGCGCATGTGGGAGGCGATGAGCGCCTACCATACGCAGTTGGATTCGCGGATGCCGCGTATAGCGGCAGGCGCGCCTGCCGCTTATGCCTCGCGGCTGGTCGAAGTGCGCAACGACGCGCAGACGCACGCCTTCGTCGCCGAGGTACAGGGCGCGGTCGTCGGCTACGTGCTGGGCGCAATCGTTGACCTGACGCCCGACCTGTTCGAGCATGAAGATGTGGGCTTCATCGCCGACATCTACGTGGAGCCGCAGCACCGGCGACGGGGCATTGCGCGGCAGTTGTTCCACGCGATCTGCGACTGGTTCGCCGCGCAGGGCGTGCGCCAGATTGAATGGCAGGTCGCCGTTGCCAACAGCGACGCGCGCCGCTTCTGGGAAGCGGTTGGCGGGCGCGCGCTGACTATGCGGATGCGCCTGTCGCGCCTGGAGTAGGGGGAAGCGACCGTGAGCAGTCCCCGCCGAGGTCGCGCCTGGAAGGGATGGCTGCTAGTGATTGGGCCAGCCCTCATCCTGCTGGTG
The DNA here is from genome assembly GCA_964396775.1 of uncultured Thermoflexus sp. Taxonomy (GTDB): domain Bacteria; phylum Chloroflexota; class Anaerolineae; order Aggregatilineales; family Aggregatilineaceae; genus UBA2029. The sequence goes on from CAYNHD010000434.1 coordinate 1,108, forward strand.
CTGGCTGTCCTGGTCGCCGACTGGCGGCTGTTCTTCGTCGGGGGGGCGCTTGGCTGGCTGCTCGCCGCGCAGTTCATCCGGCGCGGGCGCACTGGCCCGAAGTACCGGGCGGCGATCCGCCATTTGCGCGCGGGGGAGCTTGACAAGGCACTGGCCGTGATGGACGGCCTGCTCCGCGCCGAGCCGGACGACGCGGAGCATCTGCGCTTTCGGGCGGAGTTGCGCCGGCTGGCCGGTCACCTGGAACAGGCCGCGCGCGATTACGAGCGGCTGATCGCGCTGCTGCCGGAGTCCGCCGACGGGTATATCGGGCTGGCCGAACTCTGGGTGCAGCGCGGCGATTACCAGCGAGCACGAGACTGCGCGCAGCAGGGCGCGGCGCACGACCCGCACGGCTGGACGCCCGCGTACACGCTGGCGCTGATCGCGGACCGGCTGGGCGAAGCGCAAGAGGCTATTGCCCACGCTCAGGCTGCCCTGGACGCGGGCATCCCCGACCGGCGCTTCCGGCTGCTGGTGCATTTGTGGCTGGCGCGCGGCCATGCCCGGCTTGGCCAGTGGGACGAGGCGCGCGCTGCCGTGAGTCAGGTGCGGGCGGACACGCGCGCTTTCGCTGAATGGGACGCGATTCTAGCCAGCGAGCAGGCCGGGCAGATTCGCGCGATGCTGGGGCCGGATGTGCAGGTCGCGCGGGCGCTGCGTGAGGGCGCACTATCGGTGCAGGCGCTCGCCGAATCGGGCGACGACGGGCGCTGAGGGCATGGCGGCCTGGAGAGACCATATGGAAAGGCCTGTGCTACGGTTTACCTCACCCCTAAATCCCCTCTCCAGGCGCGGAGAAGGGACTTAACCGCACAGCGACTCCCCCTCTCTGTTCACGGAGAGGGGCTTGGGGGGTGAGGTTTCCGCATGGCCTCTGAAGCGGAGGGGGCGATGACCGAACAGGGATGGCAACCCGAAGAGCGCACGGCAGCGCAAATCGAAGCGCCGGGCGGCTGCCTGTCCAGCCGGGTCGTGCGCGCCGCGCTGATCGCCGTTGTGATCGTGGTGGTGCTGGCCGTGATAGCCGTCGCAGCGGTGCTGGCTCTGCGCGCCAGCCGCAACAAGCCGCTCGATGTCGCCATTTATCCCGGCGCGCGGCTGGTGAATCACGAGACACTCTACGACGGCTTCGATCACTTGCAATACTCCAGCGACGACCCGTTCGCCGCTGTGGAGGCGTTCTACTTCGAGCGAGAGGATATGGACTGCGTGCGCCAGTATCGCACGGTCGAGGAGCGCCCCGGCCAGGAACCGCTCCGCGAGGGGCACCTGTCCACACGCTGCCAGGCGGATCGCTCCGGCTATGGCATCACCCAGGTGGCGACCGTGTTGATCCAGCCGGTCTATGACGCGAACGAGCAGCCGACTGGCCAGGTCGTGATTGACATCCAGCGTTACTGGGGGGAGTGATCCTATGTCCGCGCCGGAACCTGGGGCCGATGCGGATCGGCCCGTTCCCGCCGCGAGCCAGCCGCGCTTGCGCGTGCCGCTGTGGGCGGCGCTGCTGGCGATGGCGGCGGCGCTGCTGGTCGCCGGGCTGATCCTCTGGCGAGTGGCCGGGCCGCTGTACGGGCTGCTCTTTCCGCCTGATGTGCCTGTGCCGCCCGGCGCGAGCGCAGTGCAGCATGAGAAACCGGAGCGCGGCGCGGAGTCCTGGCTGTATCGCACGGCGCAGGCCGGGGCCGAAGTCGCCGCCTTCTACGAGGGCCAGGGGGGAAGCTGCCGGTACGCGCCGGTGCCGGGGTACGTCGCCGACCGGTCGCTGCCCTGGGGCGGGGCCTACGCGGTGGCGACCTGCACAGGGACGAAGGAAGCTGCCGGGCACGGCGTCTCCTGGGAGGTCCACATTCATACGGGCTACCCAGACGAAGCTGGCCCGACGATGTTCCGGCTGTACGTGTACCGGTGAGAAGGGGTGATTGGCTAGTGGTTGTTGGTTCTTGGTGATTGGTTCTAGAGTGTGTTATGCACTTTCAACCTCTATCCCCCAGCCCCTTTCCCCGCAAGCAGGGAAAGGGGAGCGATTTGCCGCTCCCCACCAGCGGGGAGGGGCCACAGGGTGGGGGTCCATGCGCCGCACCTGGCGTTGCGCGCTTCTCGCTGCGCCGGGCGCGTGGAGTTCAT
>CAYNHD010000435.1:0-3270 GCA_964396775.1 uncultured Thermoflexus sp.
AAAGTCCCCTCTCTAGCTCGGCTGGGGAGGGGGATTGAGGGGGTGAGACCCGCACAGCCAGGCTTAAGGTGACGCATAGGGGGCGCTGCTCTGCTGCGCCCTGCTCAAGACCAGACTTCCGAAGTCAGACGCACACTTCGGAAGTCTTATTCTGATGTCCAGGCGTTGTCGGCTGAATGTCAGCCTGGCAGCGGCAGAGGCTCTTGACCGGAGCGCGCGCTGGTGCTAGGCTTCCTGGATTGGGCGACTTGCGCCCTGTGAAATCTGCGCTAAAATTCACATCTGCAAAACTTATTTTTCGGACTTCCTAAACTAAGGGGCGTTTTGTGCCCTCGCGCCGCTGCCCGCGCAGGCCGGCGGTGCGTTGAGGGTCATCACGAAGGGAGATCGCTATGGCGCAGGGACGAAGCGTCGTCATCCAGACGCACAACCTGACTCACCGCTACGGCAAGCTGACGGCCATCCAGGACGTGAATCTCACCGTCTACGAGGGCGAAATCTTCGGCTTTCTGGGGCCGAACGGCGCTGGCAAGACGACCACCATCCGCACGCTGCTCGACTTCATCCGTCCCAGCGCAGGGTCGGCGTCCATCTTTGGGCTGGACAGCGTGCGCGACAGTGTGGCTATCCGCGCCCGCACCGGCTATCTGCCCTCGGAGCTGGCCCTGCTGGACAACTGGACGGGCATCCAGTACATCCGCTGGCTGGAAGACGTGCGCGGGGCGACGAACGGCTATATCGCCGAGGCGGAGCGGCTGGCCGGGCTGCTCGACTTCGACCTGGGGCGCTCGCTCAAGGGGCTGTCTACGGGCATGAAGCGCAAGATGGGTCTGATCGTGGCCCTGGCCCACAAGCCGGAATTGCTCATCCTCGACGAGCCTTCGACCGGTCTCGACCCGCTGATGCAGCAGGTGTTGCACGAGGTGATGCGCGAGACGCGCGCCGAGGGGCGCACCATCTTCCTCTCGTCGCACAACCTGCCCGAAGTCGAGGCCATCTGTGACCGCGTGGGCATCATCCGCGACGGGCGGTTGGAGGCAGTGGAGACCGTCGCCGACCTCACGCGCGTCTCCTTCCGCTGGCTGACCCTGGCTTTCGAGGACGAAGTGCCCGCTGAACGTTTTCGCGCGCTGTCTGGCGTGGCCGAGATCGAGTCTGACGGGGCGCGGCTGCGGATGCGCGTCGGCGGCGAGGCCAGCATGGACGCGGTGATCAAGCTGGCCGCGCAGCATACCGTTACCGACATGGATGTGGAGCACCCCACGCTGGAAGAGATCTTCCTGGCCTACTACGGCAAGAAGGAGGCGTGAGCGATGGCGGCCATCTTTCGCAAGGCATTCCGTGACTCGCGGCGGTCAACGTTCTGGCTCTCGCTTGGCTTCGGGCTGTATGTGATGTTCCTCATGGCCTTCTACACATCGGTTAAGGACCAGGCCGATGAGTGGAAGGAACTGATCGAGTCCTACCCCGAGGGCGTGCTGGCCATGTTCTACGGCGGGGACATGGCGGATTTCGACATGACCGAGCCGGGCACGTGGGTGCAGACGGAGTTCGCCAGCTACAGCGTGCTGATCCTGGGCGCCATCGTCATCGCCCAGGCGTTCAACGCCTTCACCAACGCCGAGCGCGACTACACGATGGACATGCTGCTCAGCCTGCCGGTCTCGCGCCGCCATTACCTGCTGGGGCGCGTGCTCAATACGGCGGTGGTTATGGCTCTGGTGCTGGCCGCGTGTCTGGCTGGTTTCCTGGTATCCATGCTCCTCTGGCCCGCATTTGATCCGGTGGTCACCAACCTGGTGCTGAGCATGATCGGGGCGTTCCTGTTCCTGATGGTCGTGGCCGGCTATTCCTACCTGCTGGCGGTGGTGGTGCCGTCCAGCCGGCGCTTCGCCGGGGCCATCGCCTACCTGCTGCTGATCGGCTCGTTCCTGGTCTATGGCTTCTCCGCTGTGGTAGAGGCGCTGGAGCCAGTGCAGCCACTGCTGTTGCAGCACTACTTCAACATGGGTGAGGTCATCCGCGACGGCGCGCAATTCGGCGACTGGGCGGTGATGGCGGTCACCGCGCTGGTCTACTTCGCGCTGGCGTGGTGGCTGGTGGATCGCAAGGAACTGGGCGTGTGAGAGGGCGAGCGCAGGATCAGACTTCGGAAGTCTTGTGGGGAAAGCACCGCGCCCGCGATCAAAGTCCCCCTCTCTGGCCTGGCTGGAGAGGGGGATTCAGGGGGTGGGGCGTGCGATCCAAAACCAGACTTCCGAAGTTTTCGGAAACTTCGGAAGTCGGAAGTCTCTCCAGCCCCGTCCCTCAGCGCAGGCCCTCGATCAGATAGGCGATCACTGCCTCCTCGCGCCCGCGCACCACATGCGGGCCGGTGCGCGTGGCGATGACCTGGTCCGCGACCAGGTTGTACGTCATCGCGCTGACCGTGATCTCGCTGTGGTCGCTCAGGCGTTGCAGGCGGCTGGCCAGGTTCACTGTGTCGCCGATGGCCGTGAAGTCCATCAGTTCGGGTGTGCCGATGATGCCGACAATCGCCGGGCCGGTGTTGATGCCCACATTCACCGCCAGGCGGAAATCCGGCTCCAGCGTGTCGTAGAAGCGGGGCAGCGCGTCGCGGATGGCCAGGGCGGTGCGCACGGCGCGCAGGGCGTGGTCGGGCTGGGGCAGGGGGGTGTTGTAAAGGGCCATCACCCCGTCGCCGAGGAACTTGTTGAGCGTGCCGCCGTGCGCCTTGATCTGGCGCACCATGAGCGCGTGGTAGGCGTTGAGCACTTCGATCAGGCGCGGCGGCGCGGCCAGTTCGGCCAGGCGGGTGAAGCCCTCGAGATCGGCGAAGAGGACGGTGACGATGGCCTCGGCCCCGCCAAGCTGCACGCGCGACGGGTCTTCGAGAAGCTGCTCGACGATCTCGTGGGCGACGAAACGCTCAAAGGTCTGGCGAATCTGCTCGCGCTGGGCGCGCAGGGCGTCGGCTTCCTCTTTGGCGCGCAGCCGGGCGGCGATGCGCGCGATCAACTCGCGCGGGTGGAACGGCTTCACCAGATAATCATCGGCCCCCACGCCCAGGCCGCGCACCCGTGACTCGATGTCCACCTCAGCCGTGAGCATGATCACCGGGATGGAGGCGGTGCGCGGGTCGCTGCGCAGCGCCGCGCAGACTTCAAAGCCGTCCAGCAGCGGCATGTTGATGTCGAGGATCACCAGGTCGGGCAGGTCTTGCCGGGCGCGTTCCAGGGCGGCGCGGCCATCGGCCACGGGGATGGCCTG
>CAYNHD010000436.1:0-3259 GCA_964396775.1 uncultured Thermoflexus sp.
TCCACGACGTGGAGAGGGGGCAAGCCGAGCGCAGCGAGGCTGGGGGTGAGGCTGGGCCAGGGCGCAGCGCCAGCGCAGTGCCCCTGAGAGGAAGACATGCCCCTGTCGCTTGAGCAGCAGAACGCCTACCGCGCCCGCTACGCGCGGATGCGCCCCGGCTGGCGTCCGGCCACCGCTGTCTACGAGGCGCTGATCCGCGAACGGCTGGCCCCAGGAATGCGCGTGCTCGACCTGGGCTGCGGGCGCGGCGGCGCGCTGGAACAGCTTGGGCCGGCGGTCGCCCATCCGCTCGGCCTGGACCCCGATCACCGTTCGCTGGCCGAGCACCGCCTGCCCGACCTGCCACGCGCCGTCGCCCTGGCGGACGCCCTGCCGCTGCCCGCCGCCAGCGTAGACCTGGTGCTGGCCAGTTGGGTGCTGGAACACCTGCCCGACCCGGCGCGAGTCTTCGCGGAGGTGACGCGCGTACTACGGCCCGGCGGCGCGTTCATCGTCCTGGCCCCTGGCGCGCGCAGCCCTGCCGCGCTGCTCAACCGGGCGCTGCGCCCGCTGCAAAGCTGGCTGGTGCCGCGCCTGTACGGGCGCGCAGAAGCAGACGCCTTCCCGGTGGTCTACCGAGCAAACACGCGCCGCCAGGTCGAGGCGCTGGCGCGGGGAGCGGGGCTGACTCTGGACACCTTCCGCGCCATCGAAGACCCGACGTACTTCGCCTTTCACCCGCTGGTCTTCCGCCTGAACGCGGCCCTGGCCCGCCGTGCGCCGCGCGCCCTGGCCGAGCACTTCGTCGCCGTGTGCGTCAAGCCGCTGAGTTATTAGCTCTTGAGGAGAGTCTATGATGGGGATAGCCATCTCTCCGAGACACGTAATGCTGTCAGGCTTCGAAACTGATCGGTCTCTGGACCAGAAGATTGAGCTTTTCCTGGCCCGTGTTGACGGCTGGCATTTGGAAGTTGCTGATAGGTGCATTAATGGGTGGAAGAATGAGGCGGGTGAGCAATGCATTCGTGCTACGTTCATAAAGAACATAGCGATAGGAATTCCTGGCTTGGGCTGGGTTTCCAGCTCTCAGAGAGTAGAGAGTGACTCGATCCCGGACTCGGGTTGGGCCGTGCTTCAGATCGTTATGTATTATTTCGAATTGATCGGTTTGTTTAAGTTCTTTAGGGCTTCAGATGCGGATGACCCCCACAAACTCTTTGAAACCGGTCTCCTGGACGTGTTTCCATTTCTCCGAGAATACGGCAGTTCGCCAGTAAAAAGGCTCTACAGGCTAAGAAATGGTCTGTACCACAAGGGGGTAAAGGGAGGAGATATACTCATAAGTGCACGACCGCTTTCCCCTATCGAGTGCTCTGCGGAACGACTAGAAATCAACCCCCATCTGTTTGTATGCGCTCTACGGCGACATCTTCAGGAATATGGCAACAGACTCTTGGATCCATCTGAGAAAGAACTTCGCGCGAGATTCGAAGCGGCCTATCACTGGTACTACTCTGACTAATCTGCCGAGCACTTCGTTGCCGTGTGCGTCAAGCCGGGAGTGACGGCGCGCGCCCTCTGATCACTGACAACTGATCACCGATCACTGACAACCACCAACCCCCAACCACCGCCCTTCCGCTACTCCCGGCCCAGCGGCAGCCAGACCGTGAACGTCGTGCCCTGGCCGGCGGCGCTGGCCGCCCGGATCGTCCCGCCGTGCGCCTCGACAATCTGCCGTGCAATCGCCAGCCCCAGCCCCAACCCCGACTGGTGATCGCGGCGGCGGCTCTTGTCCACCTGGTAGAACCGCTCGAAGATGCGCCCGATCTCGTCTGGGGGGATACCCTCCCCCGTGTCGCGCACGGTGACGGCGAGGCCGCCGTCCGAGAGCGCCGCGCTCAGCGTCACCGTCCCGCCGGGCGGGGTATGCTTGAGGGCGTTGTCGAGCAGGTTGGTGAACACCTGGGCCAGCCGGTCGCCATCGCCGCTGATGCGCGGCAGGTCTGGGGGGATGATCAGCCGCAGGTCTATCTGGCGCTCGCGCGCCCGGCCAGAGAAGCCCGCGCCAACCGCGCGAAGCAGGTCGCCCGGCGCGACAGGGCCGCGACGCATGTTCACCTGGTCCGCGTCGAGGCGGGCCAGGTCGAGCAGGGACTCGACCATGCGATGCAGCCGCGCCGTCTCGTCGCGGATGATCTGCGCCGCGCGCTGTGCCGCCGCCGGATCGGAAGCCACACCCTCGGCGATGGCCTGCGAGAAGCCCTGGATGCTGGTCAGCGGCGTGCGCAGGTCGTGCGACACGTTAGCCAGGAAATCGCGCTGCGCCTGCTGCGCCGTTGCCACCCGTTCGGCCATGTCGTTGAACGAGCGGGCCAGCGCGCGCACTTCGCGCGGCCCGGCAACCTCCACACGCTGGCGGTAGTCGCCGCTGGCGATGCGCCGCGCGGCCAGGCTCATGCGCTGCAATGGCCGGGCCACCGAGCCAGCGATCAGCAGCGAAAGCCCCACCGCAATCAGCAGCGCGACCAGCCCGGCCTTTACCAGCGGAGCGAAGAACGTGTCCCCGAACAGGCGAAAGACCTCGCGCAGCGTGGCGCGCGGCATCGGCGCAGCGATCAGCAGGTACGACGGATCCGCCCTCATCTCGGCCATCGGGAAGAGCGGCTGCGCGACGAACAGCCATTCGCTGCCGTCTGCGTCCAGGAAGCGTCCCTTGTACAGACCACTCAGGCGAATGCGGCTGGGCGGGACGAGCGGCGTGCGCTCGGTCTCGCGGATGGAGTCGCCGAACGCCAGGACGCCCTCGGAATCGTAGCGCACTTCGCCATCTTCGCTGACAAGTAGCGCCCGCACCCCGCGCTCTGCGCTAAGCTCGCTGAGGTAGTCGGTGAGCAACTGCCCATACGCGCCCAGGCGCGCTCTCATCCCCATGCCTTGCTCCGCTGACATGCCGAACTCGAGGCGGATGGTCTCCACCGCCCGCACGTCGAGCAGCACGGCGGTCAGGTCGCTGGTGATCTCACCGGTGGGCAACGGTCGCGCCCGCAGAAAAGCGAGCAGGATGAAGCCGACCAGCACGAGCAGGATCAGCAGAATCGCCACGTAGGAAAGCAACAACCGGCTGCGCAAGGTCTTGAGCATTCCAGATAGGTCCCGTTTCCCGCCAGCGTAGCACCCAACTGTTATCAATGTGTGAACGGGGAGAGACTGCTAGAGACCATTTGAGAGGTTGTTTCCCCCCACCCCAAACCTCTCCCCCACAAGGTGTTCAGGGGCG
>CAYNHD010000437.1:0-3247 GCA_964396775.1 uncultured Thermoflexus sp.
ATGCACTCGTCGCAGAACGAGCAGGACTCGCGCTTCTTCGCCAAATTCGCGCTGATCCCGGCCATCGAGCCATCGAATCAGCAAGAGGCTTATGACGCCGCGTTCTACGCCTTCGCGCTGTCGGAGCAGCACGAGATTCCGGTGATGGTGCGCATGACCACCCGCCTGTCGCACTCGCGGGCCGACGTGCGGCGGCGCGAGCCACTGGCGCAGAACGTGCTTAGCCTGCCGCGCAATCTGTTGCAGTTTGTGTTGCTGCCGGCCATCGCGCGGCGCAAATACGCCGATCTGCTGGCCAAGCAGGACGAGTTCGTGGCTGACTCGGAAGCATCGCCGTTCAACCGCTACGAGGACAGGCCGGACACGTCGCTGGGCATCCTCGCCTGCGGCATCAGCTACAACTACCTGATGGAGAATTTCCCTGAAGGGTGCCCGCACCCCGTCCTGAAGATCGGGCAGTACCCCCTGCCGAGGACGCTGGTCGCGCGGCTGGTGGAGGTGTGCGACCAGGTGCTCGTGCTGGAAGAGGGGATGCCGCTGGTCGAGGAGATGTTGCGCGGCTACCCGTTCGACGGCGGGAAGGTGCATGGCCGCCTGGACGGGTATCTGCCCCGCGCGGGCGAGCTAAACCCGACGCTGGTGGCCCGCGCGTTGGGACGCGAGGACTCCCGCCCGCGCTTCGAGGTGCCCTCTATCGTGGCCGAGCGGCCCCCGCAGCTTTGCCAGGGCTGCCCGCACGCCGACACCTACCGCGCGCTGAACGAGGCGCTGGAGTCCTACTCGAAAGGGCGGGTGTTCTCGGACATCGGTTGCTATACACTGGGCGCGCTGCCGCCGTTCAACGCAATCAACTCGTGCGTGGACATGGGCGCGTCGGTGACAATGGCCAAAGGCGCGGCGGACGCCGGGCTGGTGCCGGCGGTGGCCGTGATCGGCGACTCGACCTTCAGCCATTCAGGGATCACCGGGTTGCTGGACGCGGTGAACGCGCGCTCACCGCTGACCGTGATCATCATGGACAACCTGACGACGGCCATGACCGGCGGCCAGGAGTCGGCGGGGCAGGGGCATCTGGAGGCCATCGCGCTGGGGCTGGGTGTCGAGGAGGAGCACGTGCGGGTGATCACCCCGCTGCCCCGGCAGCACCAGGCGAACGTGCGCGTCATCAGCGAGGAACTCGCCTACGAGGGTGTGTCGGTGATCGTCGCGCGGCGCGAGTGCATCGAGACGGCCAAGCGGAAGAGGAAAGGGTGAGCATGAAGTACGATATGATCCTGGCCGGAGTCGGCGGGCAAGGCGTGCTCTCGATTGCGGCGGCCATCGGTCTGGCGGCGGTGGGCGAAGGGCTGCACCTCAAGCAGGCCGAAGTGCACGGCATGTCGCAGCGGGGCGGGGCGGTGCAGAGCCATCTGCGCATCGCCGACCGGCCCATTCACTCAGACCTGATCAGCGAGGGGCAGGCGGACATGCTGCTCTCGCTGGAGCCGATGGAAACGCTGCGTTATGTGCCGTTCCTGGCACCCGACGGCGTGATCGTGGCGGATCGCGCGCCGGTGCTCAACATCCCGAATTACCCCGATCTGGACGCTGTGCTGGCGGCGCTGCGGCAGTTCCCGCGCGTCCACCTGCTGGACGCCACCGCGATGGCCCAGGAGCTACGCAACGCGCGCGCCTCCAATATGGTGCTACTCGGCGCCGCGTCGCTGTTCCTGCCGCTGGAGGCCAGCGCCCTGGAAGCGGCCATTGCCCAGTTGTTCGGGCGCAAAGGCGAAGCGGTGGTCAGCAAGAACGTGGAGGCGTTCCGCGCCGGGCGCAGCGTGATCCAGCCGGCATGACGCCGGCCTCTCGCACCATTCGCGTGAATCAGCCGGGATAGGCGCTTCTGCCTATCCCGGTTGCGTTCAGATACGTCCAGCTATTCAGCCGGCGACGGTCATGATTGGACGCGGACGGGGGTGCCGATGGGCGCCCACTGGTAGAGCCAGGCGGCTTCTGGGGTGGGCATGTTCACGCAGCCGTGACTCATCGGCTGGCCGAAGTTGCTGTGCCAGTAGGTGCCGTGCAGCGAGTAGTCTCTGTAGAAATACATCACCCAGGGCACGCCGGGCAGATAGTAGCCGGGGCCGGACATCAACTGGGAGTCGTACTTCGTATAGATGGTGAAGTTGCCGGTGACGGTGGGCGTGCCCCACAGCCCGGTCGAGACCAGCACGTTGCGCACAAGCTGGCCGTTCTCGTAGGCGTAGACGCGCTGATCGCTCAGGTCTACGATGATCTGCTTGCCAGTGGCGATGGTCGGCGCAGGAGCAGCCGGTTCGTAGGTGGTGGCATAGGTGGCAGCGGTGGCCGCGTCCGGGATGACCAGAACCTGCCCGGCGTAGATGTGATTCGGGTTGCTGATGTTGTTCGCAGCGGCGAGGGCCGGCCAGGTGACGCCATAGGCGCGGGCGATGGCCGACAGGTGCTCACCGCGCTGGACGATGTGCGTGCGCTGACCAGTCGCCGGGGCGGGCTGCGCCGGGGCTGGGGCCGGGGCCGGCTCAGCGGCGGGGGCGGCGGTTGCCCCAGGGATGATCAACTGCTGCCCGGCGTAGATGTGGCTGGGGTTGGCCAGGTTATTGGCAGCGGCCAGATCGGTCCAGCTCAAGCCGTAGCGTTGGGCAATGCTGGTGAGGTTCTCGCCGCGCTGGACAGTGTGATAGAGCGGATTGGCGGCGGGTGCAGGGGCTGCCGGAGCCGGCTCCGGGTTAGCCGGGGCGGGGGCAGGGGGCGCGCTGGCATCGGGGATGGTGAGCACCTGGCCCACGTAGATGCGTGTGGGGTCGGCGATGCCGTTGACGGCGGCCAGGTAGTCAGTGGTGAACCCGTAGCGCAGGGCGATGCGGAACAGATTCTCTCCGGGCTGGACGGTGTGAGTTGTGCCGCCCTGGGCGGCGGCTGGCCTGATCTGGACGGACGTGGCGAGCGCGATCACCAGGATGAGTGCCAGGAGCACACGGCGATGCCCGCAGGTCTTAGCGCAAAGAGCGGCCCATGTCATTATGTCTTCTCCCATGAAAGGCTGGCGCTGGCGTCTTGTGAGCATCAATCAGCGCTGGACTGAATCGAACAATTGCAGTTGAGTGTACGTGGATTCTGATTTGGGGACAAGTGGGGTGTTAATATGAGTGTGGGTAGAGGTTTGCAGTGGCTCGCTTGACGCCGAGCGAGATGAGGTCCCGTAGGGGCGTATTGCAGTACGCCCCTA
>CAYNHD010000438.1:0-3246 GCA_964396775.1 uncultured Thermoflexus sp.
ATGATGTCCTCGCGGGTCATAGGGAACGGTCTGTCTCCTGCGCGGAACCGGTGCGAGCAGAGTATAGTGCGAATCAGGGCGCGCGCAAGGCAACGTGGGACAAGGGGTCCACGAATAAGTTGTTGGGCAATCGTCAGAATGCCCCTATCCCCCAGCCCCTTCCCCCAGCAAAGCTAGGGGAAGGGAAGAACCACCTGCCAGATCATCCCCCCTCTAGCTCGGCTGGAGGGAGGACTGAGGGGGGAGGCGTTCAGTAAGCGTTCCTGAACTTCCCTTAGCAACAGGTTGTTCGTGGACCCTGGGACAAGGTTCTTTCACATGAGCGGCTTTGTGTTGCGGCTGGCCGAGCGCCTCTTCGTGCAGTTCGCCCAAGCATCGCGTTTGACGAAGCGCGAGGCACATGCTAGGCTTGAGCGGCCAGCGGTGGTAGGGCGCAGCGCGCAGCCCAGGAGAGAAAGACATGGCAGAACCCCGGCGAATCCCCTTGATCATTATGGGCGTGGGCAATGTGGGGCGCGCCTTCCTGGCTCAGCTCTCCCAGACCCATGACGCGCTGGCCCACCGCTACGGCGTGGCGCTATCCCCGGTTGCGCTGGCTGACAGCCGCGCTGCCCTGTGCGACGCGGACGGGCTTTCTCCGGCGACTCTGCACACCGTTGCTGACCTTAAGGCTGCCGGGCGCTCGCTGGCCGAAGTGCCAGGCGCACAGCCTGGGCTGACGGCGCTTGACCTGGTTGGTTGGGCGGCGCGCGCCGGGTTGGAGCGGGCCATCGTCGTGGATACGACGGCGGCGGACGGCATGGAGCTGGCGTTGCACCGGGCGTTGGCGCTCGGCTACGGCGTGGCCCTGGCCAACAAGCGCCCGCTGGCCGGTCCCTGGGAGGGCGCGCAAGCGTTCTTCGAGTTGTCGCGCGTCCGCTTCGAGGCGACTGTCGGCGCGGGGCTGCCCGTCATCAACACGTTGCGCTACCTGGTGGACACCGGCGACGAGATTATGCGCATTGAGGGCGCGCTGAGCGGCACGCTCGGCTACCTGTGCAGCCGGCTGGAAGACGGGGAGCCGTTCTCACTGGCGGTGGGCATGGCCCGGTCGAAGGGCTACACGGAGCCAGACCCGCGCGACGACCTGAGCGGCATGGACGTGGCGCGCAAGGCGCTCATTCTCAGCCGGCTGGCCGGCTGGCCAATGGAGCTTGAGCAGATTCGCGTCGAGCCGCTCTATCCCGGCGAGATGGCCTCGCTGAGCGTGGACGAGTTCATGGCCCAGCTTCCGCGCCTGGACTCCGATTTCGCCGCCTATATGGGTGCGCTGGCCGGGGTGCCGCGCTACCTGGCCGAGATCGGCCCGCGTGGAGGTGTGGTGGCCCTGCGCATGGTCGGCGAGCGGCTGGCGGCCCAACTGCGTGGCACGCAGAACCAGGTATCGTTCTCGACGCGCCGTTACGACGAGCATCCCCTGACCCTGATAGGGCCGGGCGCTGGCATGGAGATCACCGCCGCCGCCGTGCTGCAGGACTGCGTGCAGCTTGCGCGCTCGTGCGACTGACGCCCGCCATTTGTACGTTTCGACCAAATCGCCTGCCTTGTGCGAATATCTCGCCTGTGCTATTGTCGTACGCGTTCGTCTCTGTGTGTTTTTCAGTGAGTGATTACACCATGCTGCTTGGTTTCGCGCCCCGCCGCCCTCGTCGCCGTCCGGCTCCCGTCACTTCGGGTCCGGCTTAGCGGGGTTTGGGGCAGCGTCAGCGCCTAGCGTCCACCAGAAACCAACCGCTCTCGGACCTGAGGGCGGTTTTTTTGTTGGATGAGCGCAGTCTGCGAGGGGACCATGACAGTTCGTGTGGGAGTGTACGGGGCGACTGGCTACACCGGCCTGGAACTGGTGCGGCTGCTGGCGACGCACCCGGCGGTGACGGTAGCCTTCGCCACCTCGGAGACCTCCGCCGGGCAAAGCCTGCGCCAGAGCTGGCCGCAAGCGCCCGATCTGCCGCTCGTCTCCGCCGCCGACGCGCCCCTGGACGAGGTGGACGCCGTGCTGCTTTGCCTGCCGCACACGCGCTCTGCCCCCATTGCGGCGCAGGCATTGGCGCGCGGCGTGCGCGTCGTAGACCTCTCCGCCGACCTGCGTCTGGACGATCCGGCAGTCTACGCGCAGTGGTACGGCGTCGCCCATCCCGCGCCGGAGCTGCTGCCCATGCCCTACGGCCTGCCAGAACTGGGCCGCGACCGTCTGCGCGGCGCGCGGGGCATCGCCAACCCCGGCTGCTACGCCACGTCGGTGCTGCTGGCCCTGGCACCGCTGGCCCGCGCCCATGTGCTTGTCCCTGGCGTGCCGTTGATCGTGGACGCCAAGTCGGGCACTTCTGGGGCGGGTCGCACGCCCAAGCAGCACATCCTCTTCGCCGAAGTGCACGGCAACTTCTCGCCCTACAGCATCGGGCGGGCGCACCGTCACCTGGCCGAGATCGAGCAGGTGCTGGCCGGCGAGGATTCGGCACTGGGGCCGGTGATCTTCTCGCCACATCTGCTGCCCACTGACCGGGGCATCCTGTCCACCCTCTACACGCCAGTGACAGATATGGCCGCCGCGCAGCAAGCCTTCGCCGCCTGTTACGCCGGGGAGCCGCTGATCGATCTGCTGCCGCCGGGCGAACTGGCGACGTTGGCGCACATCGTGCGCACGCCGCGCGCCGCCCTCTCGCTGACCCCTGTGGGTGAGGGTCTGCTGATCATCGTCTCGGTGATTGACAACCTGCTCAAAGGGGCGGCGTCGCAGGCCGTACAGAACCTCAACCTGATGTTCGATCTGCCCGAAACCGCCGGATTGCTGCCGGTTAGCGCCTGAAGGAGCGCCGCGCATGGACACTGATGCTTCTGATACGGATGTTCTCGCGCCGCTGGTTATCAAAGTAGGCGGCAACGACCTCGATCAGCCCGGCTTCCTGGACGCGCTGGCGACGGCGGTCGCGCGGCTGGCGACGACGCAGCCGTGCGTCCTGGTGCACGGCGGCGGGCGGGCGATCAACGAGGTGGGGCGGGCGTTCGGTTTGCAGCCGGTCTATGTGGACGGGCAGCGCGTGACCGACCAGGCCGCCCTCGACGTGGCCGAGATGGTGCTTTCGGGGCAGGTCAACAAGCAGATCGTGCGCGCGCTGCTGGCCGCCGGCGTGGACGCGCTGGGCCTCAGCGGCGTGGATCGCGGCCTGCTGCGCGTCGAACCCTGGGCGGCGAACCTGGGGCGGGTGG
>CAYNHD010000439.1:0-3246 GCA_964396775.1 uncultured Thermoflexus sp.
AACAGGCGCAGGCCGGTGGCGAAAGCGAGCAGCACGCCCATGATGATGCTTAGCACCCCGGCGACCATCTTCTTGCGCTCTTTGTAGAGCGGCGAGTCCAGGATTTGCTTGAGCTTGGCTTCGGTGCTGGTCAGCAGCGTCTCGACAGCGGCAAGCTGCTCTTCCAGGTGATAGAGCGGCCACTCGGCGGGGTCCTGAGCACCGGGATCGCCAACTTCGGCGGGCACGCCCGCCTTCTGGCGGCGCAGCAGCGCGTCGCTTAGCTCGTCAAGCTGCTCGTAAGCCTGGCGGAAATCCACCCTGACCAGCCCGGTGATGCGCGTGGCAATGCCGCGCATGGAGCTGGTGGCGTCCAGCGCGGCCCGCTGCGACCAGGCGAAGATGAACTCCAGCGTGCGCTCGATCAACGCCGCGCCGACCAGCAGCGGCACCAGACGCGCGGCGGCCTCGCTCAGATCGTCGGGCGTGGAACTGGGCGCTCCCCCCTCAACCGGCGGGGTGCTTTCGCCGCCCTGGGCCAGGGCCGGTGCGACGATGAGCAGCGACAGGATCAGCCAGCCGGCCAGAATCGCTATCCGAAAAGCTCGACGTGTTCGCGCAGACATGGGTCACTCTCCTTCGACACAAGCGGTCAGCCGCCAGCGATCAGTAGCCAGCAAGAACAGAGTCACAGCCTGCCCGGCCCGCCGTCGTCCAGGCAACCGCGCGGCTAATGGTTAGTATAAACCAACCTTCTGGTCGGAGAAACCAGGCCAGCCGCCCGGACGCATGTCACATCGCTCGCCAGCGCCCGGCTCGCTTGAGCACGAGTGCCGCGTGCAGCGACACCCAGCGGGCGGTTTCCTCGCGGTCTCCCAGTTCGCGCCAGGTGTGCGCGCGATAAGGGCTGGTTCCGCGCCAGCGTCCATTTCGTCCCTGCCTTGCCTCCAGCCAGTCCAGCGCCGGTTGCAGCCCCGGCTGATCCAGCATCCCCAACTCCGCCGCCGCCCGCAACACAAACAGGATATCTGCCTGGTAGAACAGCGGGAAGTTCAGGCGCGACCAGTGCTTGTGAATGGCGCCCTCGGTCGGGTAGGTCCCCCCAACGAGCGCGTAGTCCGGCGCGCACAGGAACGCCATCCCGCTGCGGATGGCTGCCTCAATCTCTGGCGTGCGCAGCGCGGGCGGCAAGGAGGACAGTCCCCACAGGGCGCGCGCAGCCCCCCACGCGCAGGGGAGCTGGGCGTTCCAGCGGCAGCCCCACTGCCGCACCTGCGATGCCAGTCCGATCAGCGTCAGGACAGGGGCCACGCGCGGATCGTCCGCCCGCCCACAGTACACAACATAGCGCAGCAGATTGGCCCAGAAGCAGATAATATCCTGGGCTTCGGGCGCATGGAAAGCCGGCGCTTTTGCCTCCGTCTGCGAGAGCATGTAGTCCACGCCGTGCTGCAGCCGCGCGTCAGCCGGATCGGCAGCCAGCTCGACCAGCAGAACCATGCTCCAATGGGTGCTCACGTACTTGGGCGTGTAGTAGCTGCGCTCGCCTGCCCAGTGCCCGTCCGCGGTCTGTTGCGCCAGGATGGCCGGGACAGGCCCCATCTCCATGATTGCCGCGCGCGCGCGCTGCACCT
Organism: uncultured Thermoflexus sp.; assembly: GCA_964396775.1. GTDB lineage: Bacteria > Chloroflexota > Anaerolineae > Aggregatilineales > Aggregatilineaceae > UBA2029. The sequence goes on from CAYNHD010000439.1 coordinate 1,614, forward strand.
CACCGTCCGCCTCTGGACGGTCAAGCAGATCGCGCAGCGCCAGATACCTGATGGATGGCGTATTCGCGCCAAGTAACCATTCGACCAGATTATTCACACTCATGGCTGTCACTCCAGTCCATTGGCCTGCCTGCAGGCTGGCACGTCAAGCTGCCCGGAAGGTCGCTATAGGACTGATGGTTAGTATAATCAAACTTTGCCATCGCGAAAGTCAGGCCGCCGCGGGAGCCAGCGCCCCTAGAAGAATGCGTCGTGCGGAGCGTAGGGATTCGCCGCTTCCAGCGGAATCAGGTGGTAGTTGCCGCGCAGCACGCGCCGGGCCAGCCACAGGCAAAAGGCATCTACCGGCTCGTCCAGCGCTTCCAGGTCGGTCAGCGAGAAGTACGCCGCGCGATCGGTCTCCGCGCCGTCGGGAGCAGGCTCACCGGCGACGTGCTGGCACAGGAACAGCAGATACACGCGCGGCTCGCCAGTCCGGCTGGCGTGATTCTGCACGCCCAACAGCCCGTCAACGCTTGCGCGCACGCCGCCCTCTTCGAGCGTCTCGCGCAGCGCCGCCAGGTGCGGCGGGTCGGGCGCGCCGTCCGGCAGCGCCCCCTGCACGAACCCCCAGGGCAGCGTCCACACGCCGGTCAGCCCCTCGCCATAGGTTTGCCGGACGAAGAGCACGGCATTGCCACGCCGCACGACCGCGCCCACGCACAACGTCGTGCGCGGCAGGAGATCGGGAGAGCCTGCTCGTGTCTCGCTCATGGGTCTTCCTCCTGGCGCTCCTGCGATCATTATACGCGATCGAGAAATTTAAGACCCGGCTTGGAACGACGGTGTTATAATGGCCGCAGGTCTCGCTTATTTGTTCGACTGCCACGCGGGGAACGGGGAAGACACACCATGCCGGACGCGCCCAACTTCGTCCATCTGCACGTCCATACCGAGTTCAGCCTGCTCGACGGCCTGAGCCAGATCAACCGCCTGGTCGAGCGGGCCAAAGAACTGGATATGCCCGCGCTAGCCATCACCGATCACGGGACGATGTTTGGCGTGATTGACTTCTACCGGGCGTGTCGTGCAGGGGGCATCAAGCCGATCATCGGCATGGAAGCGTACCTCACCCCCTGGGGTCGCACCCGCTTCGACCACGACAGCGAGCTGGACAGCAAGCCCTATCACCTGCTGCTGCTGGCGCGCGACCAGACCGGGTACAAGAACCTGCTGCGGCTGGCCTCGGCAGCGCAACTTGAAGGCTACTACTACCGCCCGCGCGTGGATCATGACCTGCTGGCCCAGCACGCCGGGGGACTGATCGCCACTTCCGGTTGCCTGGCCGCCGAGATTCCGCGCCTGGTCGAGCAGGGTCGCGAGGCCGAGGCCCTGGAGCGTATCGGCTGGTACCAGGAGGTCTTCGGGCGCGAGAACTTCTTCCTGGAGCTACAGCACCACCACATCGAGCAGTTGCACGTGCTCAATCGCTGGCTGCTAGAACGGCAGAGCTATAGCCATGCGCCGCTCGTCGCCACCAACGACGTGCACTACGTCCTCGAAGAAGATTACGACGCGCACGACACCCTGCTGTGCATCCAGACAGGCAACGTGAAGGCCGAGCAGAACCGGCTGCGCTTCGAGAGCCAGACCT
>CAYNHD010000440.1:0-3243 GCA_964396775.1 uncultured Thermoflexus sp.
GGGCCGGGGGATAGGGGCGTTCTGGCAATCGCCCAACAACTTGTTCGTGGACCCGGGAAGTGGGGGGAGGGGAGCAAAAGAAGACTTCCGAAGTTTCCGAAACTTCGGAAGTCTGGCGTCGGAGCGCCTGCGCCCCTCCCTGACAGGTCTTGCCCGCGCCCGCTCTCCCCGCTCAGGCGAATTCGCCAAATTGGATGTCCCTGCTATAATGGTGCCCGACATTTCGGCTACAGACCTCTGTCAGGGGACGATAAATACTCACAGGATCGTCCCGCAACCAGGGTGGCGATGACCTTTCGTTTTACGCTCGAAGCGGCTGAGGGCATGGCGCGGGCGGGTGTCTTCGATACGCCGCACGGCCCGATCCTCACGCCGGTGTTCGCCCCGGTCGGCACGCAGGCGACCGTCAAGGCGGTCGCCCCGCGCGACCTGCGCGAGTTGGGCGCGTCGCTGATCCTGGCCAACACCTACCATCTCCACCTGCGCCCCGGCGACGCGCTGATCCGCGACCTGGGCGGGCTGCACGCCTTCATGGGCTGGGACGGCCCCATCCTCACCGATTCGGGCGGCTTCCAGGTCTTCAGCCTGGCCGATCTGAGCCAGATTGACGGCGACGGGGTGACTTTCCGCGATCATCTGGATGGATCGCTGCACCGCTTCACCCCCGAAGTGGCGATCCAGATTCAGCACAACCTCGGCTCCGACATCATCATGGCCTTCGACCAGTGCCCCGTGCCGGACGACCGGACTATGGTGCGCGCTGCTGTCGAGCGCACGCACCGCTGGCTGGCGCGCTGCGCCGAAGAGCACGCGCGCAGCGGCGACCCGGCGCGGCAGGCGCTTTTCGGCATTGTGCAAGGCGGCATCTTCATGGAGTTGCGCGAAGAGTCGGCGCGCTTCGTGACCAGCCTCGACCTGTCGGGCTACGCCATCGGTGGGCTGGCGGTTGGCGAGAGCAAAGCCGATATGTACGACACGCTCGCCCAGACGGTGCCCCTGCTGCCCGCCGACAAGCCGCGCTACCTGATGGGCGTGGGCAGCCCCGAAGACCTGGTGGAAGGCGTGGCGCGCGGGGTGGACGTCTTCGATTGCGTGCTGCCCACGCGCGTGGCGCGCAACGGCGCGGCCCTGACGCGCACGGGCCGCCTCAACATGCGCAACCTGCAATACGCCGACGATCCGCGCCCGCTCGAAGAAGGCTGCACCTGCTACACCTGCACCCACTTCTCGCGCGCCTATGTCCGGCACCTGGTCAAAGCCTCGGAAATCCTGGGGCACCAGCTACTCAGCATCCACAACCTGCATGTGTTGCTCACGCTCATGCGTGAGATGCGCGCCGCCATTCTGGACGGCACCTTCGCGGACTACGCCAGCGCGTTTCTGGCGAGCTACCAGCCAGTTGGGTCTCAGAAAGGAGCGAGGCGGACCCCGCTCCCCGTCGGCTAGGTAGCGTAGAAGACGCGAGCAACCTCCCTCTTGGCTGCGCGTCATGTGCGCCGCCGCGATTTTCTGGCGAGCACGCGCCCGGCACGCCTGGTCCAGGTGACGAGGCGCGCGGCGGCTGCGCTGCAACCGAAAGGATCGCTTGTGGATCTGCTCAAAGCTCTGGTGCTGGGCATCCTGCAAGGAGCTACCGAATTCCTGCCTATTTCAAGCTCCGGCCATCTTGTGCTGGTGCCCTGGTGGTTCAACTGGCCTGAGCCTCCGCTCATTTTCGACGTGGCTGTACACCTGGGCACACTGGTGGCGGTGCTGATTTATTTCTGGCGCGACTGGCTGGCGCTCTTGCGCGCCGGCGCACACGCGCTGCGTTCCCGTACTGTTCAAGACCCAGACACACGGCTCTTGCTGCTGATCCTGCTGGGAACGGTGCCAGCGGCAGCGGCGGGTGCCCTGCTCGAAGACGTGTTTGAGTCGGCCTTTTCCGAGCCGAGCCTGGTGGCGGCGTTCCTGCTGGTGACGGCCCTGGTGCTGGTTCTCAGCGAGCGGGCGCGGGCCGCCAGGCGCGGGCTGGAAGACCTGACCACGCGCGATGCGCTGGTCGTGGGGACGGCTCAGGCGCTGGCCATCCTCCCCGGAATCTCACGCTCTGGTAGCACCATCGCGGCGGGCATCATGCGCGGGCTGCCACGACCTGTGGCGGCGCGTTTCAGCTTTTTGCTGGCCACGCCGATTATTCTGGGGGCAGGGGCCAAGCAGGGATTCGACGCGATCACAGGGGCGACCCACATCGGCCAGGCGCTGATCGGGCCGCTCGTCGTCGGCTTTGTGGCGGCAGCAGTGGTCGGGTACGTGTGTATCTGGGGGCTTTTGCGCCTGCTTCAACAGCGACGGTTGTACGGGTTCGCAGCGTACTGTGCGGTGTTCGGCGTGCTCAGCCTGCTGGTTGCCCTCTTCAATTGAGGGGGGGAGGAGTTGAAGCGGGCCAAACGCACCATCGTCATCTTGAGCCTGGCGCTGGCAAGTTGTCGTGCCTCTGTCGCCGACCCGACGCTCACGCCGCAAGTCTTCAGCGTGCGCATCCTGACGACGACGGCGACAGCCCCGCTGCTGCGCGATCTCGTTCAGGCCTACGCGCCTCTGGGAACCGTGATCGCGGTGGACAGCGTGGAGGCCGACTGGCAGGCGGTTTATGAGTGGCTGCGCTCCGGTGATGCGCCTTTCGCGCTGACCACCTACCTGCCGCCAGACGCCGGGCTGTGGGCCGCGCCGTTGGGCCAGGATGGGATCGCCCTGGTGGTCCATCCGGCCAACACCGTGCCGGCCCTGACGGTAGACGACCTGCGCCGCATCTTCCAGGGCCGCATCACCTCGTGGGCAGCCCTGGGCGGCCCGAACGCGCCCGTGACTGTCATCAGCCGCGAAGCCGGGGCCGACACCCGCCTGGCCTTCGACGCGCTGGTGATGGGCGGGCAGCCCACCACACCAGCCGCCCGGCTGGCCCTCTCCAGCGCCCGCGTGGTGGACCTGGTGGCGGGCGATCCCGGTGCCATCGGCTACGTGAGCATGGCTTTTGTAGATGGGCGCGTCCGCGCGGTGCCGGTGGCCCTCACCAGCGACGACCAAGCGGCTGCGCCCACGCCGCAGACCGTTGGGAGCGGCGAGTACCCGCTGCGCACGCCGCTGCTGGTTGTTGGGCCGCAGCCTCCGGCGGAGACTGGCGTCTACCGCGATTGGTTTGCGTGGATGCAGAGCGAAGAGGGTCAGGCGGTTGTGGGCCAGCACTACGAGCCGCTGGGGATC
>CAYNHD010000441.1:0-3237 GCA_964396775.1 uncultured Thermoflexus sp.
CATCCCATACCGCTCACCTACGAGATTTCGTATGTCCTTAACTTTATCCACTCCCCCGCGAATCGAGCCTTGTTACGCCTGGGGGCTTATGCTACAATGCTGCGCCGGGTCTGCGCATGGCTTGCCGCCAGGTCTGGCCCAACTATCACACGCCGGGACTCCGCCTGTGTTGTCCGGATCGACGCCGGATTTGCGGCGGGGGATGAACGGTGTGATCGCCTAAACACACCTCAGGAGGAACTCAACCATGTCTGTCGTCTCCATGAAAGCCCTGTTGGAGACGGGCGTTCACTTCGGGCACCGCGCCCGCAAGTGGAACCCGAAGATGAAGCCCTACATCTTCACCGAGCGCAACGGTATTCACATCATTGATCTCCAGCAGACCATTGTCTACCTCGACGAAATCTACAACCTGGTGCGCGAGACCGTCGCCGATGGTGGCTCGGTGCTCTTCGTGGGCACCAAGCGTCAGGCCCAGGAAACCATTGCCAGCGAGGCGCTGCGCTGCCATATGCCCTACGTCAACCAGCGTTGGCTGGGCGGCACCCTGACCAACTGGCGCACCGTGCGCAGCCGCCTGGAGACCATGAAGCGCCTGGAGCGCCAGCTTGAGGAAGGCGTCTTCGACCAGCTTACCAAGAAAGAGCGCCTGCTGCTCGACCGCAAGATGGAGAAACTTGAGCTACGCTTCGGCGGTCTGCGCACTATGTCGCGCCTGCCCGACCTGCTCTACGTCGTGGATACGCGCCGCGAAGAAACCGCCGTCAAAGAAGCCAACTCTCTGAACATTCCTGTCATCGCCCTGGTAGACACCAACTGCGACCCGGACGCGATTGATTACGTCATCCCGGCCAACGATGACGCCATCCGCGCCATCAAGCTGCTGACGGGCACTATCGCCAACGCCGCGCTGGAAGGCATCGCCCTGCGCAAGACGCGCGTGGACGACGAAGTGCTGCCGGAAGAAGAGGTGGACTTCGTGGAAGTGATGGCCGACGAAGAGGACGACGAAGCCTACCTGGGCGAGGCAACGCTGGCCAAGCTGCGCAGTGGCGACCTCGACTTTGAGGGCGAAGAGGAAGACCTGAGTCTCGAAGAAGAAGACACAGAGAGCGAGGGGAAGTAGCCGATGGCAATCACGGCACAGATGGTCAAAGAACTGCGCGAGCTAACCGGCGCAGGCCCTCTGGACTGCAAGAAGGCGTTGGAGCAGTTCGATGGCAACATGGAAAAAGCGGTGGACTTCCTGCGCGAGAAGGGCCTGGCGAGGGCCGCCAAAAAGGCGGGCCGCGCCACCAACGAGGGCATCATTCACGCCTACATTCACCACAACAACCGCCTGGGCGTGCTGCTTGAGCTAAACTGCGAGACTGATTTCGTGGCCAAGACTGACCTGTTCCGCACGCTGGCCAACGACCTCGCCCTGCAGATCGCCAACCTCGGCGCGCAGTACGTCAAGCGCGAGGACATTCCGGCGGCAGTGGTCGAGGCCGAGCGCGAGCTACATCGCCGCCGCGCCCTGGAAGAGGGTAAGCCGGAGAATGTCGTGGATCGCATCGTGGAAGGTCGCATGAGCAAGTTCTACGAGGAACTGGTGCTCGTCGAGCAGCCCTTCATCAAAGACGACGGCGTGACCATCGGCGCGCTGATCACCAAAGCCATCGCCGACCTGGGCGAGAACATCACCGTCCGCCGCTTCGCTCGCTTCGCTATTGGCGAAGAGGCCGAGGCCGGTGAAGCCTAGAGGCTGAGATGTTGAAGGCAGGGGATTAGGAGCATGTGGCCTAATCCCCTTTTTTGTCGGCTGAGCGGGCCGCATCTGGCACACTCTCTGCCTACCGAAGACTGACAACCCGCCGCCAAGTCGAGTTGCCCACCCCAGGTGGGACTCCTGTCCACCAGAGAGCGAGGAAGGACCCATGACCACTCCCTCCCAACCCCCCACCCCCCGTTACCGGCGCATCGTGCTCAAGCTGAGCGGCGAGGCCCTGGCCGGGCCGGAGGGATTCGGCATTGACCCCGACCAGGCCAGCGTCATCGCCCGCAAGATCAAGTCGGTGACCGACCTGGGCGTGCAGGTCGCGCTGGTCATCGGCGCGGGCAACCTGTGGCGCGGCAGCAAAGGCGTGCAGCGCGGCATGTCGCAGGCCACCGCCGACCACATGGGCATGATCGCCACCGTCATGAACGGGCTGGCCCTGCAGGACGCGCTAGAGCAGATCGGCGTGCCCACCCGCGTGCAGACGGCGGTGATGATGAACCAGGTTGCCGAGCCGTACATCCGTCTGCGCGCCATCCGCCACATGGAAAAGGGGCGCGTCGTGATCATCACCGGCGGCACCGGCAACCCCTACTTCACCACCGACACGGCGGCAGCCCTGCGCGGCATGGAAGTCAACGCCGACGTGATCATCAAGGGCACCCAGGTAGACGGGGTGTACACGGACGATCCCAAGAAGAACCCCAACGCCCGCCGCTTCGACCGCCTGAGCTATTCCGAAGCCATCGAGTACCGCGTGCGGGTCATGGACCTGACGGCGATCACGCTGTGCATGGATCACAAACTGCCGCTGATCGTGCTCAACATCTGGGACGATCACAGCCTGCAAGACGCGGTGCTGGGCAAGAAGGTGGGCACGCTGATTGACGGGGAATAAAGCGCGAGACGTGAGGGGTGAGTCATGAGTATTGAGGCCGGAATCAGGGCCGCAAATCAGACTCAGGACTCATAACAAGCAGCTTCTCACGCGCTGTCGAGGATCGCGTCCACGCGGAACTGCCCGTCGGCGGAGTCGGGAGCGTTGGCCAGGGCCTCGTCGCGCGGCAGCGATGGCTCGACCACATCCGGGCGCAACACATTACGCAGCGGCAACACCGAGGCCGTGGGGGGGATGGCGTCGGTGTCCAGCGCCCGCAGACGCTCAGCGTAGGCCAGGATGTCGGAAAGCTGCGCGGCGAAGCGCTCGCTCTCCTCGTCGCTGAGTTGGAGCTTGGCCAGCTCAGCGATGTGGGCCACCATCGCGCGGTCAAGGGTCATCGTGCGGCTCCCGTGCTGGCAAACTCTACCGCACCGGATTATAGCGCAGAGCCAGGCCCACGCCGAAACTCTGTGAGCGCCTCCACCAACACGCCATAGGGACCTCCTCTCCCCGCCTCGCTGCGCTCGGGGGAGGGGGGGCAAGACCCCCCACCCCCGGCCCCCCCCCCCCCCACCCCCCGCGGGGGGGAAACCCCCCC
>CAYNHD010000442.1:0-3234 GCA_964396775.1 uncultured Thermoflexus sp.
CCCCCCCCCCCCCGTTTGGGGGGGGGGTCCCTACGGCCCTGGGGCCCCCCCCCCCCCCGTGTTTGGGGGGGGGTGGGGGGGGGGGGGTGGGGGCCCCTCGACAACTGCCTGATAACTCGTTCGTGGACCCGGCGGAGCGCATGACACGATGCGCTGCCTGCTGCCCGCCATGTCCCCCTAATTATTGGGGGTCACCACGCCTGTACAGCGCCCCCCAGTTGCTCTACAATCGCGCCGAGTCTATCATTAAGCCACGAGCCACCGCCGGACCTCTTCCGGCGGTGCTGTGGGGGAAAGGAACACCTCTGATGGAGGACGCACCGCAAGAAGACAAATGGTATGCCCTGCCGGTCGCGGAGGTGCTGCAACGGCTTGGCACGGATGTCGAGCGCGGCCTGAGCGCGCAGGACGTGGCCCAGCGCCAGGCCGAGCACGGCAAGAACGAGCTGCCCAGCGACACCGGCACGAGTGTCTGGAGGCTGCTGCTCAGCCAGTTCACCGATGTGATGGTTCTGGTGCTGATCGCCGCCGCCGCCATCTCGGTGATCATTGGCGACACCAAAGATGCCATCGTCATCCTGGCCATCGTCGTGCTCAACGCGGCGCTTGGCTTCTTCCAGGAATACCAGGCCGAGCAGGCCCTGGCCGCGCTCGGTGCCATGCAGACGCCCGTGGTGCGCGTCCGGCGCGACGGGCATGTGCTGGAGGTCAGCGCGATTGAGTTGGTGCCCGGCGACGTGGTGCTGCTCGAAGCCGGCGACCGCGTTCCCGCCGACGGGCGGCTGGTCGAGGCGATCAACCTGCAGATTGACGAGGCAGCACTGACCGGCGAGTCCCACGCGGTGGAGAAGAGCGCCGAAGTTCTGGAGGACAGCGATCCCCCGCCTGCCGTCGCCGACCGTACCAATATGGCCTACATGGGCACTGCGGTCACCTATGGGCGGGCGATCCTGGCCGTGACGGAAACCGGCCTCAAGACGCAACTTGGCGACATCGCCGCCCTGTTGCAGCGTGTGGAAAAGGGGCGCACGCCGCTGCAGGAACGGCTGGAGCGCCTGGGGGTGATCCTGGCGGTAGCGGCGCTGATCGTCTGCGTGGTCGTTTTCATCACGGGCGTGATTCGCGGCGAGGATGTCGAGGAGATGCTGCTGACCGCCATCAGCCTGGCGGTGGCTGCCATCCCCGAAGGACTGCCCGCCGTGATCACCATTGCCCTGGCGCTGGGCGCTCGGCGCATGGTGCGCCGCAACGCCCTGATCCGCAAGCTGCCCGCCGTCGAGACGCTCGGCTCGGTGTCGGTCATCTGCTCGGACAAGACGGGCACGCTGACCCGTAACGAGATGACCGTCACCCTGATCGGCCTGCCGGGGCGCGACGACGTGACCGTGCGCGGCAGTGGCTACACGCCGGTGGGCGGCTTCTACGAAGACAAGCGCCCGATCAATGTCGTGGACGACACCGTGCTGGCGCGCATTCTCAAGGCCTCGGCGCTGTGCACCGACGCCTATCTGGAGCAGGCGGAGGGCAACGGGCACTGGGAAGTGGTCGGCGACACAACCGAGGGGGCGCTGCTTGTTGCCGCGCGCAAGGCGGGCTGGAGCCGCTCCGTCCTCGAAGACACGCTGCCCCGCCGCGCCGAGCTACCCTTCTCTTCCGAGCGCAAGGCGATGACGACCATCCACCAACCGCACGGGCGCTTCGCGGCGGCGCTTTTTGAAAACGCGCCCTACGTCTCCTTCACCAAAGGCGCGCCCGATCAGCTTGTCGCCTGGGCATCGGAGGAAGTGATGCCCGACGGCCCTCAACCGCTCACGCCGGAGCGCCGCCAGGCGTGGAGCCGCAAAATTGAGAGCATGGCCAGCCAGGGCTTGCGCGTGATCGGCATCGGCTACCGCCCGCTGCAGGCCATCCCCGACGAGCTAACGCCCGAAACCCTGGAGCGCGACCTGACCCTGCTCGGACTGATCGGCATTGTAGACCCGCCGCGCCCGGAGGCGAAGGAGGCGGTCAAGGTGGCCGCCGACGCTGGTATCCGCACGGTCATGATCACCGGCGACCACAAGCTGACGGCCATCGCCATCGCCCGCCAGCTTGGCATCGCCGGGCCGGACGACCGCGCCCTGACCGGCATCGAACTGGATCGCATGAGCGCGGGGGCGCTGCGTGATGTGGTGCTCGATACGCCCGTCTATGCCCGCGTGTCGCCGGAGCACAAGCTGCGCGTGGTCGAGGCGCTGCAATCGCACGACCAGATCGTGGCCATGACCGGCGACGGCGTGAACGACGCCCCGGCGCTCAAGCAAGCCAATATCGGTGTGGCGATGGGCATCACTGGCACCGACGTGAGCCAGGGCGCGGCGGACATGGTGCTCACCGACGACAACTTCGCCACCATCGTCGCCGCCGTCGAAGAGGGCCGCACGATCTACGACAACATCCGCAAGTTCATCCGCTACCTGCTGAGCACCAACGTCGGCGAGATCGTGACCATGTTCGCCGCGCTGCTGCTGGGCTTCCGCGTGCCACTGCTGGCCATTCATATCCTGTGGATCAACCTGGTGACGGACGGCCTGCCAGCCATCGCCCTCGGCTTTGAGCCAAGCGAGCCGGACGTGATGAAACGCAAGCCGCGCCCGCCCAGCGAGAGCATCTTCGCGCACGGCGTCGGGCTGCACATCATCTGGGTCGGCCTGTGGATCGGCATTGCTACGCTGATCGGCTTTGTCTGGGCGCTCGACCGTCACGGCGGCGAGCTGTTCCACCCGTCCGACGAGGCGCTGCTCATCGCGCGCACCATGGCCTTCTCCATCCTAGCGCTGTCGCAGGTGTTCGAAGTCTCGGCCATTCACGGCGGCGAGGCGTCCTTCCTGCGCGCGCCGCTCATCCGCAACAAGCTGTTGTGGGGCGCTGTGCTGCTCACTGCCGCCCTGCAAATGCTGGTCATCTACGCGCCGTTCGCCCAGAGTGTCCTGGAGACCACGTCGCTGGATGCCACCGAGTTGATCGTGGCCTGGTTGCTGGCTGGCTCGCTCTTCCCGGCGGTGGAGTTCGAGAAGTTCCTGCGCCGCCGCCGCACGCACCGGCGGGCCGTGCAAACCGCCGCCTCTGCCTGATGCCTTGTAGGGGCGTATCGCATACGCCCTGTACACGCCTCACCCCCGGCCTCGCTACGCTCGGCCTGCCCCCTCATATATTAGAGAAACAGGCTCAGACGGTAGAATAAGCCGTCTGAGC